>NZ_CP076362.1:300000-425522 GCF_018798885.1 Gemmobacter fulvus
CCCGGCCCGATGCCAGAGCGTTGCAGCAGATGCGGCGAGCCGATGGGGCCGGCCGACACAATGACCTCGCGGTTGCAATGGGCGATCTGGCGCGTGCCGTCAGCCTCATATTCCACCCCGATGGCGCGTTTTCCCTCCAGCAGGATACGGCGGGTCATGGCGTGGGTGATGACCGTGAGGTTCGGGCGGTGCATCGCCGGGCGCAGATAGGCATTGGCGGTGGACCAGCGCACCCCGTCCTTCACCGTCATGTGCATCGCGCCGAAGCCTTCCTGCATATGGCCGTTGGGATCGTCGGTCTTGATGTAACCGGCCTGATGCCCGGCCTCGACGAAAGCGCCGTAGAGCGGGTTCTTCATCCTGTTGCCCGCATTGGTGGCCAGCGGTCCGTCAGCGCCGCGATAGCTGTCGCCGCCCTCGGCCCAGGTTTCGGCGCGCTGGAAATAGGGCAGGCAATGAGCATAGCCCCAGCCCCGCGCACCCTGCTCCTCCCATTCGTCGAAATCATGGGCGTGGCCGCGCATATAGACCAGACCGTTGATCGAGGACGACCCACCCAGCACCTTGCCGCGCGGACAATGGATGCGGCGGCCATCAAGGCCCGGTTCGGGCAGGGTTTCATATTTCCAGTTGTATTTCGTGCCATTCATCGGGATCGACAGCGCCGTGGGCATCTGGATGAAGATGCTGCGGTCACTGCCGCCGAATTCCAGCACCAGCACCGACACCATCGGGTCTTCGCTGAGCCGGTTCGCCAGAACACAGCCAGCCGAGCCCGCGCCAATGATGATGTAATCGAACGTGTCCGGCATGGGCGTGCTCCTGATCTGTCATGGGGTAGAGGGGGGGAAGGCACGCGGGCCTTCCCCGGTAGCGGTGCGTCAGGCCCTGGGGTAGGCACCCCAGCCGGCGGCGCGGGCAAAGGCCTTGGTCAGCCCGAAATGGACCAGACCGGCGGCAAGGCAGGACGGGATCGACGCGGTGAGATATTTGAACACCGCGGCGCTTTCGAGGGTTTGCGGGTTGAAGATCCAGACATAGACCACGAAGCCCACCGCCAGCGCGCAGAGCCCGATCGGGTTGAACCCGCCAAGGAACCGGTAGGGCGAACGGTCATCGGGCGCATGCAGGCCACGCAGGTCAAGCTTCTGGCGGCGCAGGAAGAAATAGTCGGCGATGCCGATACCCGCCAGCGCACTGTTCAGCGCCGAGGTCCAGACCAGAAAGATGAAGAAGCCGTCATACATGCCGGGAAAGAACAGCACGAGGATCAGCGGGATCACACAGAACAGCCCGAGGATCACCTCCCAGCGCAGCTTGCGCAGACCCTCGGTGCCGACCTGACGCAGCCCGACAATCGAGGTGTAGAGGATATTGGCCATCGAGGTGATATTGGCGAAGGCAACGAAGCCAAGCGCAATCAGGCCGACGGCCAGCCCGCCGATCTGGGTCATCCAGATGGTGGGATCACTTTGGCCAAGCGCGACGGCGGCCAGCAGGCCGACGATCTCGCCCAGGGCGGCGGCGCCGAAGATGCCGAGGATATTGGGCCAGAAGGCGGTGCGTTCCGTCTTGGTCAGCCGCCCGAGATTGCCGATATAAGGCCACCAGGAAAACCCGGCGGCGAGGTTGACCTCGATGGCGATGATGAAGTTCAGGGTGCTATCCTCGAACGGCGGCGCGAGGGCCGGCATCGCCATCAGATCAGCAAAGCTGTGCTTGCTGAGCAGCAGATAGAGCATCCAGACCATCAGCACCGCCAAGGCGGGCGACACCACCATGTTGAAGATCTTGATCGAGGTCGGGCCCCTGGCCACGATGAACCAGGTCAGCAGGATCGCACCAAGGGCGGCAATCGTCATTTTCACGCCAGTGGGCGAGGCTTCGGTGCTGCCGACAATGGCGGTCAGCCCGTCGATGGAGCGGCCGAACATCATCGCCAGCACCGCAAGCCAGCCCATGGTCAGGAACACCACCGCCAGCACATAGACGAGGCGGCTGCCATGGGTGCCGAACTGGCTGCGCAGGGCGATGAACTGCTCGATGCCGTATTTTCCGGCAGGCGCGCAGGTGGCAAGCGCGGTCAGCACCACGCCGATGATATTGCCGATGACGATGGCGGCGATGCCTTCCTTCGGGCCGACGAAAAGCCCGACCGCGCCGCCGATCAGAAAGGCCCAGGTGGCAATCGCCAGTGCGGCATTGGCATAGGAGAACTCCCAGAAGCCCCAGAGCCGTTCGGCGGGCAGCAAGGGCGCATCGCCACGTTCCGCCGCAGCCCGGAAATCTGCTGTGATTTTGGCCATCTCAGTGCCCCCAGACCCAGAAGCCGACAACCAGCAGGGCTGTCAGCAGGACGATCGCAAGGTAATCGACAGCGCCCATCCGCCCCTCCCAGGCGGCACGGGCGTCGAGATCATCGTAATGGCTGGCGCGGCGTTCGATCTCGCGTTGCCAGGCCTCATCTGTCCGGTCCATCTTTATCCTCCCTTTGCGCCACGTTTTCCGCGGTCGGCCTTGATTGCAGCGGCGGCAGGCCATGCAGGCCTGCCGGGGTCATCGCACCGTGACCGGCGCGGTGAAGTAGGGCAGCTGGTCGATGCGCGGCGACCATGCGCCGCTGGCGATGACGTGCAGAACATGGGCGGCGATGTCCTCCATCGGGGCGAACCAGACGTCGCCCCGCGCCACCAGCCCGGCCAGAAACTCATGCCAGACATGCCAGCGCGCCAGCCGCCCGGTGGCGAAAGGATGCACCACCGGCACCCACAGCCCGCCATAGGCATAACTCGCCTCGAACTCCTGCGCGAAGGTGGCCAGCCCCTGTTCGGGCGCGCGGATCGGCATCATGTAATCCAGATCCATCGACTGCACATATTGCGGCCAGTCATCCAGACCCCAATGCGACGGCAGCTCGACCAGCCGCCCCATGGCGCTGTGCAGCAGATAGGGTTGATCGTCCCCCATCAGCGAGGCGTCATAGGTAAAGCCGCGCGCCACCAGCAGATCGGCAGAGCGGTGCGAGAAGTTGTAGAGCGGCGCACGCCAGCCACGCGGGCGCTGGCCGGTGGCGCGCAGGATCACCTCGCTGGCGCGGTCGAGCCAGTATTCCTCCTGCGCATCGTCCAGCTCGCGCGGATGTTCATGCAGATAGCCGTGATGCGCGATCTCATGCCCGCCCTTGAGAATGGTCTCGATGGCGGCGGGATATCGCTCGATGCACCAGGCCGGGATGAAGAAGGTCTGCTTGATGCCGAGAGCAGCGAAGCTGTCGACGATGCGTGGAATCGCGACTTTCGGGCCATATTGCAGCATCGAGATCGCGGCGACACGCGAGTGGCCGTCGGTCGGATGGCCGATATGGATCAGGCTGTCGGCATCCATGTCGAAGGTGACACAGGCGGCGCAGCGCGCGCCATTGGGCCAGGGGATCGGATTGCGGATCATGGCATGATGCTCCCGCCATTGGTGCCAAGGCCCTGGCCGGTGATGTAGGCGCCGCCCGGCCCGCCAAGAAACAGCGCCAGATGGGCCACTTCTGCGGGTTGGCCAAACCGGGCGAGCGGGATGGCAAGTTCCTTTTCGCGCCATTCGGGGCTCATATGCGCGGCCCCCAGCATCTCGGTGTCGATCGGGCCGGGGCAGATGGCGTTGACGAGGATCGTGGGGGCGAATTCCTTGGCCCAGGAGCGCGTCAGGCCCAGCACCCCGTGTTTCGAGGCGACATAGGGCGAGAAGGTTTCGCGCCCGTAATAGGCCATGTCCGAGGCGATCAGGATGACGCGGCCCGATCCCGCCTTGTGCATCAGCCCGATTGCGGCCTGCCCGACCAGAAAGCTGCCACGCAGGTTGACGGCAATCACCCGGTCGAAATCTGCCACCGGGGTCTCCAGCAGTGGCGCTTCGTGGATGATACCGGCGCAGTGGATCAGGATATCGAGCCCGCCAAACGCCGCCTCCACCTGTTGAACCATGCCGGTAACGGCGCTGCTGTCGGCAACATCGCAACCGCATGACAGCACGTCTGCGGCCCCGGCGGCGCGCGCCTGTTGCGCCGTGGCCTCGGGCGCGCAGAGATCGGCCAGCGCGAGCCTTGCGCCGCTGCCCGCATAGGCCAGCGCACAGGCCGCCCCGATGCCGCGACCGGCGCCGGTGATCAGAACCCGGGTCATGCCATCACCTCGCCCCGGTCCAGCATCATCGCCTGCCCGGTGATGTCGCGCGCGGCATCCGAGGCGAGAAACAGATAGAGCGGCACCATGTCCTCGGGCTCCAGCAGGCCCGGCAGAACCTGCGCGCCGGTGATTTCGGCCAGAAGATCGGCTTCGCTGCGCCCGGTGCTGAGCGACATTTTCCGCAGCGACAGCATTGCCGCCTCGGTGCGCACCCAGCCGGGACAAACCGCATTCACCCGGATGCCTTTCGGGCCAAGCTCTTTCGCCATCACCCGGGTAAAGCCCAGATTGGCGTGTTTCGAGGCGATATAGGCGGCGAATTCGGCCACCGCCACCCGGCTCCAGATCGAGGCGGTCAGGATGATGCGGCCCCCTTGCGCCATTTTCGGCACCGCATGGCGGGTGACGTAGAAGGTGCCATTGGTGTTGATGTCGGTGATGCGGCGAAAGGTATCCTCGACCGCATCATCGGCATCGAGCAGCGGGGTGATCCGTTCCAGCCCGGCATTGTTCACCAGCACGTCGATCCGGCCCATTCCGGCCAAAGCGGCCTTGACGGCGGCGCTGTCGGTGATGTCGCATTCCAGCGCGGCACAGGCGCGCCCGGATTCCGCCGTGATGCGGGCGGCGGCCTGATGGATGCCGCTGCCGCTGGACAGGATGGTGACCGCAGCCCCGGCAGCGGCAAAGCCCCGGGCGACTGCATGGCCGATGCCCCGGCTTGCGCCGGTGACAAGCACGGTTTCTCCGGTAAAATCGAAACTGGCGCGGGCCATGGCTCAGCCCTCCCGCGCGTGCATGACACGACCGATCAGGTTCATCAGCACCTGCGCGGCAAGGATCGTGGTGGTGCCGGTGTGATCGTAATCCGGCGCGACCTCGACCAGATCAATGCCGACGATGGTGCCGCGCCTGGCCAGACCCGCCAGCAGTTCCAGCACCTCGTAATAGATGAACCCGCCATGCGACGGCGTGCCGGTGCCGGGCGCAATCGACGGGTCGAAGCCGTCGATGTCGATGGTGACGTAATACCGGGCCGCCGCCGGAATCCGGGCCAGCACCGCCTCGACCCCAAGCGCGCGGATCTGGCGCACCGAAAGGATGTCCGAGCCCATGTCGCGCGCCGCGGCATAGCCGTCTTTCGCGGTGGACGAGACATTGCGGATGCCAAGCTGCGTCAGGCCGCTGACATAGGGCTTTTCCGCTGCGCGCCGCATCGGGTTGCCGTGACCATGGCGCACGCCGTGACGGACATCGACAAAATCCAGATGCGCGTCGAATTGCACGATATGGATCGGACCATTGCGGGCGCAGTCTTCGGCAAAGGCATTGACGCAGGGAATATTGATCGAGTGATCGCCGCCCAGCACAACCGGCAGCGCCCCGGCAGCCAGGATCTTGCGCACGCCATGTTCGATATTGGCATGGCTGGTTTCGGTGTCGGTATGCACGATATCGGCATCGCCTAGGTCAACCATACGCACCTTGTCTGCCGGCAGATAGGTCACGTCATCTTCATGGTCATAGGCCCCGCCATGGCCGAAGGAAAACAGCGTGGAGGCCTCGCGGATGCCGCGCGGCCCAAACCGCGCGCCCGAGCGCCATTGCGTGCCGAAATCGAACGGCGCCCCGAGAATCGCCACATCGGCATCAATGCGGTCCCAGTCCGGCTGATACGGGCTTTTGCCGAAGGTGCAGATGCCGACAAACGGCAGGTTCAGGCGCCCACTATCATAAGAATTCTCGGCCATGGCCCGTCCTTTGCTTGAAAACACGGCAAAGTAGGCCCGCGACCCATGGATTAAAAAATATCTATGTTTTGATGTTTACTTATGGTTTCATCAATGTATGCCAGAGACCAGCCAAACCATCCGCCCGCGCCGCACCTCCCTCGGGGATGTGGATCTGCGGCTGCTGCGGGTCTTTGTCGAAATCGTGCGCTGCAACGGCTTTTCGGCAGCGCAATCCAGCCTTGGCATGAATCAGGCGACAATCTCGGCCCATATGCGGCACCTTGAGGAACGGCTTGCCGTGCGGCTGTGCGAGCGGGGCCGCAGCGGCTTCTTCATGACGGAAGAGGGGAAAAAGATCCATTCGGCCGCGCTTGACCTGTTTGGCTCCATCGAACGGTTTCAGGGCGCGGTGGGCGATGCGCAGGGCGAGCTGACGGGCCGGCTGACCTTCGGCACGGTCGATGCCATGGTGTCAAACCGGACGCTCGATCTTCAGGCCGCGATCGGTGCCTTTGCGCGCCTCGCCCCCAAGGTGCATCTCGACATTGATGTCGCCGCGCCACAGGCGCTGTCGCAGGGTATCCTGAGCGGTCGCTATCAGATCGTGCTGATGCCCGCGCAGACGCATTTTCCGCAGATGCGCGCGGTCGATGTCTTTCTGGAACGGCAGAACCTCTATTGTGGCCGCAACCATCCGCTGGGCGCGGTGGCGGATTGCGACATCACGCCGGAACTGCTGGCCATGCAAGCCTTTGCAGGGCGATCCTATATGCCGCGCGCGCCCATCTGCGGTGTGGATTTCCGCTGGAGCGCGGTGACAGCCCATATGGAAAGCACGCTGCTGCTGCTGTTGTCCGGGGCCTATATCGGCTTTTTGCCCGATCACTATGCCGCCCCGGCGTTGCACAGCGGCGCCTTGCGGGCGCTGGATCCCGGACGGTTCACCTTCGAGGACACGTTCCAGATTGTCTATTCCAGAGAAAGACCCACGCGGGCGGTGGAGCTTCTGGTCAGCAGCATTTCGCGCCCGCAACCGGCGATGGCATGACCAGCCCTATGGCTCATCGGGCTCATGCCAAACCGCATCCGCGCGCCGATGTCGGTGACCAGCGGCTGAAAAAATCGGGGGTGTTGCACCATGCCTCACGTTTCACCTGAGCGCCCCTTCACCGAACGTCACAGCCGGACCATGGCCCGCCCACCACGGGAAAGCCCGCATGGGGGGCGCGTGGCAGATACATCCGGCCTGTTTGATCAAGAGCAAGGAACACGCGCACCCGTCCTGTATGCTCGCAGGATCACTTCCGGGGGGCGCGATGCCGGGCAAACATCTTTCACGCTGGACATTGGCATGGTTCGGATCGGCGCTGCTGTTCCTGCTGGCGGCCTGTGGCCTTGCCTTGCTGGGGGCCGCAGGGCCACAGGACTGGTCGCGCGGGGCCGGGCTGGCGGTGGTGCATCTTTTTACGCTGGGATGGCTGTGCCATGTCATGCTGGGCGCGTTGATCCAGTTCGTGCCGGTGTTGGCCGCCCGCCCGCTGGCACTGCCCATGCTGGCGCTGCCGGCCCTGATCGCGGCCTCTGCGGGCACGGTGGATCTGGCTTTGGGGTTTCTGTTCCTTGACGGGCATGACGCGCTGCGCCCGCTTTTCCTCATCGCGCCATTCGCAACCGGCCTTGGCTTCACGCTCGTCGCGCTGATGGTGGCTGCCACGCTGCTGACCCACGCCACTCTGCGGCTGGCCGAGGTCAGACTGGTGCTCCTCGCGCTCTTCGCACTCGCCGGGCTTTGGCTGAGCGGCACGCTCATGGTGCTGACCCTGTCGGGCACCGCTATGGTGCTCGATCTGGCGGTGACAAGGCCGCTTCATATTCTGCTGGGCGTTGGTGGCTGGCTGAGCCTTGCCGCCTTCGGGGTCAGCTACAAGCTTTTCGCGATGTTCCTGCTGGCCCCTGAAAAGATCAGCCGGCTGCGCGATGCGATATTCCTGACGGCGATGCTTGGGGTGACAATCCTGCTCACGGCGCTGCTTTTGCTGCTGACCGAGCGGTCGACGGCTTGGGCGATGGGTGTCACCCTCGGGCTGATCCCTGTCATCGCGCTTCTGTATCTGTCCGAAATCACCCGGATCTGGCAGAGCCGCCGCCGTGCTGCGCCCGAAGGGAACATGCTCTGGAGCCGCGTGGCCCTGGCCTTTCTCGGCCTTGCCGTGCTTCTGGCACTGCCGGGCTGGTTCATCGGCGGGGTCTGGGCCGAGGCGGCAATCTTTCTGGCACTGGTGGGCTGGCTGTCGACACTGACCCTTGCACAGATGGTCAAGATCGTAAGCTTCCTGACATGGATCCAGATTTTCGCCCCGCGGATCGGACGCCGGCCGGTGCCGCTGGTGCAGAAGCTGAGCAATGCACAGGCGGTGGCTTTCTGCCTCGCGCTCTGGTCTGCCGGTGCGGTTACGGGATGTGTTGCGCTGCTGCTGGCAAGTTCTGCGGGCTTCCGGCTTGCGGTTGCCCTGCTGACCCTTGCCGCGCTCGGGCTTGTTCGCGAACTGATCGCAATCCGGCATCTGTCGCACCTTGCCGCGCAGGAACGCCCCGCCACCCTGCCCCATCTTATCCTGCCCCTCACGCAGCCCCTCCAGCCCGTAGAGTTCCGATCATGACACAGCCCACCCCTCTTGAGCTTGACGTTCGCCCGATCATCCGGCGGGGCGAAGAACCTTTTGGTGCCATCATGGCTGCGGCAGATGCGCTGACGCCCGGTCAGGCCTTGCGCCTGCTGGCCCCGTTCCGGCCCGCGCCGCTGTTCAACGTGATGGCCAATCGCGGGTTTGCCTGCCGCGACCGACAGCGCGATGATGGGGTCTGGGAGGTGGTTTTCACTCCCACGCCCGGTGCCGAAACGGAAACCGGAATGGCCCATGGCTCTGCCCCCGGCGCGGCCTTCTGGCCCGATCCGGTGCGCGAGCTTGACCTGATCGGTCTGGCCCCGCCCGAGCCCATGGTGCGGATCCTTGAAGAGGTCACATTGCTTGCGCCGGGCGATGTGCTGTTCGCACTTCTTGACCGCGAGCCGATGTTCCTGTTCCCCGAACTGGCACAACGCGGCCATGAATGGGCGGGAAATTTCGCACGCTCGGGAGAGGCTTACCGGCTGCTGGTCCGGGCTGGGGCACAGGATGACTGAACCCGTTCCGGATATTCACCAGGCATTGCGTGGTGTGCTCGACCCCGAAACCGGGCGCGACCTGATCGCCATGGGCCTGATCTATGAGACGCGGTTTGAGACAGGCACCGCCCATGTCCGCATGACCACCACCACACGCGGCTGCCCGTTGACCGAGATGCTGCGGCTGGGGGTCGAGGCGGCATTGCTTGCGGTGCCCGGCATCGCGGCAGCCGAAGTCACCCTGACGTGGGAGCCGCTCTGGACCCCCGACCGCATGGAACCGCTGCCGATGTGACCGCCGAAAGGGCAGCGCCGGTGGCCCTTTGCTGGTGGCGGCAGCATCCGGTCAGGCGCTGTCTGCGCGCGGCTTGCGCCGCATCCGCAGCAGCATCCCGCCGTATTCCGCAATGAACAGCGTGAAGGCAAGACTCCAGAGCGCGCCCGAAGCGGTCATCAGCCAGGGCCAGCCTGCCAGATCGGCCAGAGGTCGCGCGAGCGCCGCCGCAAACAGGCACAGATAGGACAGCACTGTCCAGCCCGAGGCCGTCAGCGGCCGCCCGGTATGGCCGCGCGTGGCGCGTGTCATCACTGCCAGCATCATGGTGGCAATCACGCCAACCGTCAGCACATGCAGCGCCGAGACCTGAAGGATGCGCCCCTCCGCCGCGAGTGCGATGGCCAAAAACCCCAGCGGAACAAAAGCATAGGCCAGATGCAGCACCAAGAGCAGCCATTCTGCCCGCACCGCCCACCCACGCCAGCGCGCCAGCCGCGCCGCATTCAGCCCCGCCGCGACCAGCGCCATCGGCGCGATCAGCCGTTCTCCGGGCAGGGCAACCCATGCTGCCAGCGCCAGGGCCGAGAAGAGGATCACCCCCATGTCAAACCGGTTATAGGCCACAGGCATCGGCCCCTGACCGTGCTGGTTCAACCAGTTGCGGGTAAAGCTGGGAAGGATGCGCCCGCCGATGATCATCACCAGCACCACATATCCCGCCACCGCGCCGCGCAGCCAGATCTGCGGCGTGCCGCCAAGCGCCACCGCAAGGTGGAAGCCGAGACTACCAAGGCTGATGGCAAAGACCCCGGCCAGCACTTTCACGTCACCCCATTTGCCGCCCCGGATGATCTCGCGCAGGCAAAGCGCAAGAAAGACCGGCAGGAACGCGGCATCAAGCATCGAGGCGATGGGCACCCCCGTCAGCGCCGCCGCCGCCATGGCGACCCGGCCAGCAAACCAGAGAGAGACCAGCCAGATCAGTGGCGCACCCGAGACCGGCAGGCTGCCGGTCCAGTTCGGGATGGCAGTCAGCAGGAACCCCGCCAGCACGGCGGGGGCAAAGCCGAAGATCATCTCATGCGCATGCCACAGCGGCGCGCCAAAATCACCGCCCAGCGGCAGGCCAAGCGCAAGCGTTGCGATCCACAGGATCATGGTCAGGACCGCCCATATCGCGCCACCGAGGAAGAACGGCCGGAAGCCGTAGGACCAGAGCGCCGCACCATCCGCTTTCAGGCCGCGCGGGATACGGGGGCGTTTTGATTCGGTCATGACGGCGGCTCCTTGGTCAGATCGTCTGGGTTCACCCCAGCGATAGAGCGGAAATCTCTCTGCTCTTTGCGCTGCCGCAAGCAAGGGGGCCTTTCGCCTGACCCAGCTTGATCCGGGTCAACGAAGGCCCGTGCCGAATGGCACAGTATTGCCGCAACCGGACAAGATCCGGCCCAAAAATCAGAGACATGCGTGAAAGGAACCTGCCATGCCCTCCCTCCCCGTCAGCCGCCGCACCCTTCTTGCCGGTGCCGCCATCGCCGGAGCCATGACGCAGATCCGCCAGGCTGCGGCAGAGACCCAGAAGGTGCTGACCCCGGCAAGTGCGACCGACATCGCCAGCCTGCCGCGCGTCAAGGTGCAACTGGTCGACCCACCCTTTGTTCATGCCCATGAACAGGTGGCCACCGGCGGCCCCAAGATCGTCGAATTCGAGATGACCATCGTCGAGAAGAAGATCACCCTTGATGCCGATGGCGCGACCTATTGGGCCTCGACCTTCAATGGCACGGTGCCGGGCCCGCTGATGGTGGTGCATGAAGGCGATTATGTCGAACTCACGCTGATCAACCCCGACACCAACGAGCTGATGCACAATATCGACTTCCACAGCTCCACCGGCGCGCTTGGCGGCGGCGGGCTGACCCAGGTGAACCCGGGCGAAAAGACGATCCTGCGCTGGAAGGCGACCAAACCCGGCGTTTTCGTCTATCACTGCGCCCCTCCGGGCATGGTGGCCTGGCATGTGGTGTCGGGGATGAATGGCGTGATCATGGTGCTGCCGCGCGACGGGCTGAAAGGGCGCGATGGCGAGGCCGTGACCTATGACAAGGTATATTACATCGGCGAGCAGGATTTCTATGTGCCGCGCGACGCGGCTGGGGCCTGGAAGACCTATGACAGCCCCGGCGAAAGCTATGAGGATACGCTGGCCGTCATGCGGACGCTGACGCCGACGCATGTGGTGTTCAACGGTGCCGTGGGTGCCCTGACGGGCGACAACGCGATGACGGCGAAAGTCGGCGAGACGGTGGCCTTCATCCATGGTCAGGCGAACCGCGACACCCGGCCCCACCTGATCGGCGGCCATGGCGATTATGTCTGGGCCACCGGCAAGTTCAACAACCCGCCCGAGCGGGGGCTGGAGACATGGTTCATCCCCGGAGGCACAGCCGGTCTGATGGTCTACACCTTCGAGCAGCCGGGCATCTATGCCTATGTGAACCACAATCTGATCGAGGCCTTTGAACTCGGCGCCGCAGCGCATGTGGTGGTGGAGGGCGCGTGGAACGACGATCTGATGACGCAGGTTCTGGCGCCAAGCCCGATCTGATCAGCACCCTTTGAACGCCCCGCTCTGGCGGAAGAGATCCGGCCCGCCGCAGAGACAGACCTGCGGCGGGCCATTCTGCAAGGGAACCCACCATGCATCTCGCCACCTTGTTTCTGACCGGCACGACATGCGCCCTGCTCGCGGCCTTGCATCTTGCCGGGCCCGACCGGGCACCCCTGCCCGAGACCCCGGCCATGGTGCGGCTGGAGCCTGCCCCGTTCCGGCACCGTCTGGACGGCGACTGGCAGCGCAACGGCCAGCCGGTCGATGCGCCACTGGCCATGGTGTCCATACCCGCCGCCATCGAGATCATGGCAACCCCGGTCAGCACCCGCCAATGGCAGGCCTGTGTCGCGGCGGCTGTCTGCGCGCCCCTTGTCGCGGCGACCGCGCCGCCTGATCTGCCTGTGACGGGCGTGAACTGGTATGATGCACAAACCTATGCTGGCTGGCTTTCCAGTGAGACGGGCGAAACCTGGCGTCTGCCGACGGATGTCGAATGGGCGCAGGCCGCAGCCGAGCTGTTTCGGAACGACGCGCTTGGGGTCGAGAGCGATCCGAACAACCCCGCCACGCTCTGGCTGGCCGAATATGCGGTTGAATCGGCACGCAGCCGCGATCTCGACCGTGAAATCCGCCCGGTGGGCAGCCTGAACGTCAACTCGCTGGGCGTGCATGACATCGGCGGCGCGGTCTGGGAATGGACCGCGACCTGCCTGCGCCGGGGCGAGATTGACGATCAGGGCAGGATCCTGCGCGAAAGCGACAGCTGCGGCATCTATATCGCCGAAGGGCTGCACCGCGCCGCAATCACGGATTTTGTGCGCGATCCGAAATCGGGCGGCTGCTCGGTCGGGGTGCCGCCCGCCAATCTGGGCTTCCGCCTCGTCCGTGAAACCGGCTGAAACCGGCTATGCCGAGGACCATGCGAAAAGGGATGCTTTGCTTTCGCCCGCTTTTGCGGCACCTAGGGGGAACCCTATGGTAAAGGCGACCTCAGTGGCGATCGACATTTCTATTGTCCGCAATCTTCCGCTGTTCCGCCAGATGGACCCGGCGGCGCTGACGCGTCTGATGGTGCGCGCCACGCCGCAGCGCATCCCGCAGAACGATACGGTGTTTGAACAGGGCGGCGATGCGGTGGCCTTTTACCTTTTGCTGCATGGGCGGCTGAAGGTCAGTCAGGTCACCCCCGATGGTCAGCAGGTCATGGTGCGGGTGGTGCATCCGGGCGATCTGTTCGGCTTTGCCCGGGCCTTGGCGCGGCCCGATTACCCCGGCACGGCCAAGGCCGCCGTGGAATCTCTGGTCATCTCCTGGCCGATGGCGGATTGGGACGCGGTGGTCGAGAACAACCCCCGCCTTGCGATCAATGCGATGCAGACCATTGGCCAGCGCCTTGATGAAGCCCATACCCGCCTGCGCGAAATGTCGACCCAGGAGGTGGAACGCCGCGTGGCCCATGCGGTGCTGCGTCTGGCAGACAAGGCCGGCCGGATCGAGGCGGCGGGCACCCGCATTGATTTTCCGATCACCCGTCAGGATATTGCCGAAATGACCGGCACCACCTTGCACACCGTCTCACGGCTTCTTTCTGCCTGGGAAAGCCGGGGCCTTGTCGAAGGCGGGCGACAAAAGCTGACCATCACCGACGCGGAAGGGCTGGCCCGGATCGCCGATCCCGAGGCGTGAACGCGCGCAGGGCCGAAAGCGGGCATCGCCCTGCCTGAAAAGATGTTTTCCCGGCCTGTCTTTGTCGCGCTGTTTGCGATTGCGCAAAGTGGGGCCCGCGTTTCCCCCCTAGATCTTCGGGCAACGGATCGGAACCCCGATCCGATTGACCGGAGATCTGACATGAAACTTGCCACCCTTCTCGCCGCTCCCACTTTCGTTCTTGCGCTGGCAGGGGCGAGCCTCGCCGCCGAGCACGAAGTGCATATGCTGAACAAAGGCGCCGCCGGGGCCATGGTGTTCGAACCCGCCTTCGTGAAAGCCGAACCCGGCGATACGATCCATTTCATTCCCACCGACAAAAGCCATAATGTCGAGGCGATCAAGGACATCCTGCCCGAGGGCGTCGAGGTGTTCAAAAGCAAGATCAATGAGGAATACACGCTGACCGTGACAGAGGCCGGGCTTTACGGTGTGAAATGCACGCCGCACTTTGCCATGGGCATGGTCGGCCTGATCCAGGTGGGTGATGCCCCCGCCAATCTTGACGCCGCAAAGACCGCGAAGATGTCGAAAAAGGCCCGCGAGCGGATGGATGCGGAAATCGCCCAGGTGAAATGACCGGCTTCAGGCGCGCGTAATCGGCTCCGCCTCAGGGCAGCGGTGAAACCCCGATCAGATGCGGATGGGCGGCAAGAATTGCCGCCCATAGTGCTGCCCAAAGGCACAGACGCGCCCAGGACAGTGCCGGAAGGATCCGCCAGGGCCGGGGCAGGTTCGAGGTGCGGGCGGCAAGGCGATGCCATTCGGCTTGGCCAAGATCACGCCGACGACGCCGATCCAGCATCGACATGCCGATCAGGCAGAATATCGCAAACGCCGCAAAGAGAATGCCATGCGCCAGATCCCCGTTCACCAGAAGATGCGCCGCCGACCACAGGAACAGCGCCCACAACAGCGGATGGCGCATGGCCCCCGCAAGGCCGGGCTGTTCCGGGTCAAACCCGGTGCTGCGGCCACCAAAGCTCAGCGGATTGGGCGCAGCGATGGCCAGCACCAGAAGCAGAAGGGCCACCGGCATCACGATATTGGCGACCCATCGCATCCAGGGATAGTGCGGCCAGATCTCGACATAGGGCGCCTGGCCTGCCGCCACGATCACCCAGACAAGCACGATCAGCGAAATTGACCCGAAAACCGCGCCATACCCCGCCCGCCCCAGCCGCGCCTGCGCCCGCGTCTTGACCCAAGGCAGCGCAGGCACCGCATGGCTGGCAAAGAATGCCGTCAGTGCCGCCCCGAAATTCAGCCATTCCATCCCGGATCCTCCTGCCCGAAAGGCCCGCCATGACGCGCCAGACCCTGACCCCGCTGCACCGCCGGATCGCCTGCCAGTCGCGGCTGTTCACAAGCCTGCCGCAAGACATCGCAGACCGGCTGCTTGACGCGGCCCATGTCAGACGGCTGCGGCGCGGGCAAGTGCTGTTCCATCATGGCGATACCGCCCATTCGATCCATATCGTGACCGAAGGCTGGGTGAAGCTGTATCGCATCGCCCCCAATGGCACCGAGGCAGTCGTGGGCGTGATGACACGCGGCCAGAGTTTTGGTGAACCGATCGCACTGCGCCGCGCCGCCTATCCGGTTTCCGCCGAGGCGACCACCGCGGCTGAACTCCTTGCCGTTCCGGCCCAGGCCTTTCTGGATCTGCTGCATGCCCACCCGGAAACCGCGATTTCGGTTCTGTCGGCCACATTCCTGCATCTTCAGGGCCTTGTGGAACAGATCGAACAGCTGAAGGCGCGGTCCGGCGCACAACGGGTGGCGGAATTCCTGCTGGAGCTCTGCCCCGATGGCGTGGAAAGCGCGACCGTGATCCTGCCCTATGACAAGGCGCTGATCGCGGGGCGGCTGGGGATGAAGCCCGAAAGCCTGAGCCGGGCCTTCGTCCGGTTGCGCGATTTCGGGGTCAAGGTGAACCAGACCAGCGCCGCGATTGCCTCGGTCACGCAATTGCACAGTCTGGCGCATGATGATGGCTCCGGGGCGCTCTGCCGCGCGATCTGAGGGGGTGTCACAACGCCAGCGCATGAAGCCCCCCGATCAGGGCAAGCCAGAGCGCCAGCGGCACGGTAAAGGCCGAAAGCCAGCCGGGTATGGCCTCCAGATGCAGGAAACGCCCGAGGATCAGCCGGGCCTTGAGCCACGCCAGCGCCAACACTGCCAACGCCGCAAGCCTGCCATCAAAACCGGCAAGGGCCGTGGTTGCCAGTGTCAGCCCGATCAGACAGATCCATGTTTTCGTCAACGTGTCCATGAGCTTCACCAGATCAGCCAGACGACAGGCAGGAGCAGCACCCAGACAAGATCGACCATGTGCCAGAACATCGCACCCGCCTGCACCCACTCGGCCCGGGTGCGCAGGCTGACAAGCAGCAGGACCGCGACACCGGCAATCACATGCGCCGCGTGAAAACCGCTCAGCAGGTAATAGAAGGTGAAGAACGGGTGGCTGTCGATCCCGATTCCGGCCCGGATATCGCGGGCATATTCGACGCCCTTGACCACCAGAAAGATCACCCCGCCAAGCGCCGCAAGGCGCAGCCCGATCCGCGCGCCGCGCAGGTTGCGGCGTGCCGCATCACGCTCGGCCCGGGCGGCGAACAGGCCCGATGTGACCAATACCACCGTATTCAGCGCCGCCATCCGGCCATCAAGCTGCGCGTGTGCCGCCGCAAAGCCCTGCGGATCCATCAGGCCAAGCACGACCATCACCGAGATCCCGGTCATGAACACCGCCAGTTCCGAGACGATCAGGATCCACAGGATCAACTCGCCGGGCAGATCATCCACCCGCATCACAGCACCAGTTGACGGTAGATTTCCGGCAAGGCCGTCACCAGCCGGTCCGGCTCGCGGATCACCTGAAAGCCGCCCTGCCCGAAGATGCGAGGGAACCAGCTTTGCGCATCGCGGTCGATGGTGATGCCGAACACCGCATGGCCGGCCCGCCGCGCCTCACGCACGGCCATGGCGCTGTCCTCGATGCCGTGGCGACCTTCATAGTGGTCAAGATCATTGGGCTTGCCATCCGTGATCACGATCATCAGCCGCCGCGACCGGGCCTCGGCGCTCAGCCCCGCCGAGGCATGGCGGATCGCCGCCCCGAGCCGGGTATAGAAGCCGGGGCGCAGCGCGTGGATGCGGGCCTCGATCTGTGGCCCCATCTTCTCGTCGAAGGATTTGCAGGTATGGATCCAGACCCGATCGCGTCTGAGCGAGGAGAACCCCTGCACCGAAACCCGGTCGCCGCAGACCTCCAGCCCCCAGGCCAGGGCCGTCAGCGCCTCACGGGCAATCTCGATCACCGCGCGGCCGGTGACGGCGCTTTCGGTCGAGCGCGAGACGTCCATCAGGATCGACACCGCCAGATCGCGCTTTTCGGGCCGGGCCTGTCTCCAGATGCGGTCCGACCCGCGCCCCGTCGCGCGCAGATCGGTGACGGACCGCAGCGCCGCGTCCAGATCCAGCTCTTCGCCATCCGGCTGCGCGTGGCGGATCAGCCGCGCCGGGCGCAAAGCTTCGAACTGCCGTTTGACCGCGCGGATGCGGCGGCGGGCGGCGTCATCGGTGATGCCCGCATACTCCGCCGCGGGCGTGACCGGGGCCGCCAGGACGCGGCAATGATCGGGCAAATACACCCCGCGCCGCACATCCCATTCGGGATAGGTAAAGGCACCGGCAATGCGCTCGTGGTCGACATCCTCGGGGGCAAGATCAAGATGCAGCTTCAGCTTGGTCGCCGGGGCTTTTAAAAGCTGGCCAAGCACCACCTCCTCATGGTCTTCGGCGGCCTTCTTTGCAGTGTCGAGATCATCATCCTCGACCCGGCGATTGATGTTCATCATCTCGGCCCAGGTCAGCATGGCCTCGAATTTATAAAGAATAAGGCTGTCCTTGCGCGCGACCTGATCCGCCTTCATCCGGCGTGCCTTGCGGGCGGTGCCGTCCCCGGCCTCTTCGGGCGTGCCATCGGTGGGCAGGGTGGCGATCTCGGTCGGGGTGCCCCGCGCAAGGCCGCGCAGATCGGGCCAGAGGGGCACCGGCAGGACGGGGCGATAACCTTTCGGTGCCTGCCATTCGGGGGGCGGGTTGTCGTAATGCAGCAAAAGATCGGGCGCGGGCACCGCCGGATCACCCAGAAGATGGCGCATCAGCGCCTCGATCTGCGCCTCGGTGCCGCGCAGCGTGGGACGCTGGCGCAGCGACAGATGCGCCGCGCAAAGCCGCGCCCAAAGGCTGCGCAGACCCGGCGCGGCGTCAAGCGTGGCGCGGGTCATCTGCACCCCCGCCCGGATGGCGGCGAGATCGGCATGCAGCGGATCAGATGCCACATGCAGCGGCGGCGCATGGGCCGAAGCCGCCGCCAGCCAGAGATAAAGCGCCTCGTTGTCGCTGCGGTCGGGAAAGACTGCCAGTTCCATCGGCAGGCGCAGTGCCGCGCCATCGAAACTGGCGCGGGCCAGCTGTTCGGCATCAAAGGCCAGCCAGCGCCGCCAGGAAATGCGGTGGCGCGAGGTCTGATCGGCCACGGGCTTCAGCTCGACATCATGGTCGCCGCCAAGCCCCCGGAACAGCACGGCAATCCGGCCGCGCATGTCGTCAAACCGCACGGCGGCATCGGGAAACCGTGGCGCGGGGTCCATCCTTGACGCCAGCCGATGCCAGATGCGGCCCACGGTTTCCTCGGGTTCCCAGGGCGTGATGTCGAGATGGGCCATGGCGTCAGCCCACCACAGCCACGACCAGATCCATCAACCCCCGGCGGGTGTCGGCATCATCGGTCAGCGGTTCGATCATCGCGGCGCGGATGGCGCGGTTCATATCCATCCCCCCCGCGATCAACGTGGCGGCATAGACCACAAGGCGGGTGGAAACACCCTCCTCCAGATCCTGCCCTTTCAGGCCGCGCAGCTTGCCCGCAAGCCGCACCAGCAGCGCGACGCGATCGGGGTCCAACCCGCTTTCGCGCATCACCACCGGAATTTCATGCGCAGGCTTCGGAAAGGTGAACTCCACCGACAGAAAGCGCTGCCGGGTGGAGGGTTTCAGGGTTTTCAGGATGTTCTGATAGCCGGGGTTGTAGCTTGCCACCAGCATGAAGCCGGGCGCGGCCTGCAACTCCTCGCCGGTGCGGTCAATCGGCAGGATGCGGCGGTCGTCGGTCAGGGGGTGCAGCACCACGGCCACGTCCTTGCGCGCCTCGACCACCTCATCCAGATAGCAGATCGCGCCCTCGCGCACCGCGCGGGTCAGCGGGCCATCGACCCAGACCGTCTCGCCGCCTTTCAGCAGATAGCGCCCGATCAGATCGGCGGCGGAAAGGTCATCATGGCAGGCCACAGTATACAGCGGTCGTGCCAGTTGTGCGGCCATGTGGGCCACGAACCGTGTCTTGCCGCAGCCGGTCGGGCCCTTGAGCAGCAACGGCAGGCGGTTTGCATCCGCGGCGGCGAAGACTTCGCATTCATCGCCCTGCGCGAGGTAGAAAGGGGCCGGAGCCCCCCCCAGGTTCAGATTTCCATCCATGATGTTACTCCGCTGCATGTTTCACAACCGGGCCGGGCGCGATCATTTCGCGGCGCGGCACCAGCAGGGCATAGATCAGGATGTAGGTGCCGATCACCACCGCCACGCCCGCGCCCAGCCGCATCCAGAAGAACAGCGCGATCTGGTCCTGCACCTCCATGTAATACTGGCCCATGACACGTTGCAGATGGGTCTGGATCGTGCCCGCAAAGGTCAGCACGAAGGTCATGAACACCATGCCAGCCGACATCAGCCAGAAGGCCGCCATGTTCAGCACCTGATTATAGGGATCCCGCTGGCGCAGGATCGGCAGCGCATAGGTGAAGAGCGCGATATTGACGCAGACATAGGCCCCGTAGAAGGCGAGATGCCCGTGCGCCGCCGTCACCTGCGTGCCATGGGTGTAGAAGTTCACCCCGTGCAGCGTGTGCAGGAACCCCCAGACGCCAGCCCCGAAAAACGCCAGAACCGCGCAGCCAAGGCTCCACAAAAGCGCCGCCTTGTTCGGGTGATCGCGGCGGCCTTTCCAGACCATCACGAAGGCGAAGGCCATCATCGCGAAGAACGGCACCACCTCGAACGAGGAAAAGATCGAACCGATCCATTGCCAGTAGGCAGGCATGCCGATCCAGAAATAATGGTGCCCGGTGCCCAGAATACCCGAGAAAAGTGCGGTGGCGACAATGACATAGAGCCATTTTTCGACCACTTCCCGATCCACCCCCGTCAGCTTCAGCATCAGAAAGCCGAGGATCGAGGCCATGATCAGCTCCCACACGCCTTCGACCCACAGGTGAACCACGTTCCACCAGTATTGCTTGTCGAGCGCCAGATTGTCGGGGTTGTAGAAGGAGAAAAGGAACAGCAGCGCCAGCCCCCAGAGCCCGATCAGCAGGATCGAGGAAATGACCGTCTTGCGGCCTTTGGCGACCGTCATGGTGACGTTCCACAGAAAGATGAGCGCGGCCACAACGATGCCGACCTTGACCCAGCGGGGCTGTTCAAGAAACTCGCGCCCCTCGCGGCCCAGCAGGAAATGCCCCTCGAACAGGTTGAAGAGATAGGTGAACACCACCCCCGCCGTGCCAAGCACCAGAATGGCCAGCTGGATATAGGCGGCCTTGATCGAATGGATCTCGCGTTCGGCCTCCTCGGGGATCAGGAAATAAGCCGCGCCGAAGAACCCGGTCAGCAGCCAGACGATCAGCGAGTTGGTATGCAGCATCCGTGCCACCGAAAAGGGCAGCACCTCGGCCATAAAATTCGGCTGGACATAGATATAGCCCAGCACGACGCCCATCGACACCTGAACGGCGAAAAGGGCCAGCGCGACCAGGATATAGGCCAGCGCGATATTTTGGGATTTGTATTTCATGGTTTTCTTCCCCGCTCAGCCGGCATCATTGGGCGGCCAGCCCTGGGTGTTGATCTTTCCGGTCCAGATCAGAAAATCGGACAGGTTTCGGATATCTTCGTCGGTCAGATGGAACTGCGGCATCTGGCGGCGGCCCTCGATCCCCGACGGCTGTGCCTCCATCCAGCCTTTCAGCGTCTCGAACGCGGCTTCGGGATCATCCGCGACGCCCCAGCGGGTCATGACATTACCAACCTCGGGGGCGAAATACGCGCCTTCTCCCAGGATCGAATGGCAATTCACGCAGGCTTTCTTTTCCCAGATATGCTTGCCGCGTGCGACGGATTCCGTGATCCCGGCGTGATCGGTCGAAACATTGACGATGTACCAATGGCCATGGATGAACAGGCCGATGAATATGAGGATGAAGAACAGTGACCCGCCATAGAAGATATTCCGGGCCATGCTCTTCGTCAGGACTTCGCGCATGGCGAGGGTCTCCCGGAGCTGTTGGCGATGGCTCCGGCTTGCGCCTCTGAGACGAGTCTCTCCTTAACAAAAGTCAAGGATATGGGATTTTGTGCATGCCAGAACGGGCCAGAGCCGGAAATGTTCAGCAGAGGTCATGATGAAACCGCAGATATGTCAGAGATCGGCGCCGGGCTGGAGCGTCTGGAAACTCGCGGTGGTGCTGTATGTGTTTGCGGCGGCGGCGGTGGCCATCAATCTCTTCATGCTGGGCCTGCTGATGCAGGCCGTCGGCTTCAGCGCGCTGTCGCCGGTAACGGCGCTGCTGGCGGCAGGGCCGCTCGGCATCCCCGCCGCATGGGCAGCGGGACGGTGGGCACGGCATTTGCTGGATGAGGCCAGCGCGGGTTGAGCCTCGGGGAAGCGGTCCGTGCGTCACGACATTCAGCGCGGCGGGTCGTCCGTCGCCATGGTGACGCGCGGCATCCGATGCCCCTGCCCGCTTCCACCGCCGGTGAGGAACAGCCCTGAAAATACAGAGAGAGCTGCTTCAGCGTTTCAGCGACTGCAACAGATGCTCGACAAAGCGCGCGACCGCAGGGCGCTGCAAGGCGGCGGTCTGGCAGCGCACGAAGTTGCCCCGGCCTGCGGTAATCTGGGCCGGGTGGGCCAGAACCAATCGACCATCCGCCAGATGGGCGTTCACCATGTGCTGCCATCCCAGCATCACGCCTTCGCCTGCCAAGGCGGCTTCGATCAGCAGGGCCACCTTGTTGCTCGAAAGGCTGGACGGGCCGCGTTCCCAACGCGTGCCCTGCGCGCGGAACCATTCTTCCCAGCCCAGCGGTTGCCAGCCTATCGCATCCGCGCTCCAGTGCCGTTCGTGCAAATGCAGAAGATTGGCGTGGTTCAGGCTGGCGGCCTCCTCGAAAGGGCCGTGGCTTGCCAGATAGGCGGGGGCGCAGACGGGTTGCGCGACTTCGGGGAACAGGTAGTGCAACTCCTCGCCGACTTCGCTGCGTTCGTTGCCACACAGAAGCGACAGGTCCACGCCCGAATAATTGCGCATCGTGTCATCTTCATCCGAGGCGAGGATGACAAAACCGACGGTCGGATGATCTGCGCGAAAGCGGTTGATCAACGGCTTCAGCCAATAGGCGGCCATCCCGTTGGTGGCCGATATGGTCACGGTTTCCGGCTGGGTTTCCGGTTGCAACATGCCCAAACCGGCACTGATGGCGTCCAGCCCCGCCGCCACCGCGCCGAACAGGTTACGGCCTGCGGCTGTCAGCTCCAGCGCGTTGTGCTTGCGGATGAAAAGATCAACCTCCAGCGCCTTTTCCAGCAGACGGATCTGCTGGCTGACAGCCCCTTGGGTGATGTTCAGCTCTTTCGCCGCAAGGGTAAACGACAGGTGTTTGGCGGCAACCTCGAACGTGGCCAGGGCACCCAGAGAGGGAAGATGTCTGCGGCGCACTGGTCTCATGTCATTCGGCCCTTGCCTGCCATTCCTTGACACGAAGATAGGCATTTGCGCCGATGGTGTCGAAGGGATGTGGCGGCAGGCGGCTGGGTTCGGCCTGTGCGGTGAAAAACCGGGTGATGTCGCTGGTCTGCCCCATCGCCAGTTCCGCAGCGCCAATGCCCGTCAGGGTGCCGCGTGTGGTGCCAAGGCCGTTCTGCACACAGGCCGAGTAGAGGCCGGGTTCCAGTTCACGCATGACCGAAACCGCGTTTTTCGACAGGCAAAGATGGCCGGACCACGCATATTCAAACGCCAGATGCCGCAGAGCGGGAAAGCGGGCGTCAAACTTTGCCCGCATCCGGGCGGTCACGCGGGCCAGATCGGTGGCGCTGGTCTGCATCTTCGGGCGGTAATAGCCTCCCTGCCGGATCACGATCCGGTTGCCGCCCTGCGCGCTGGAAATCCGCCGGACCGTGCATCCCATCGGATCCGATGGGGTCAGACCCCAGGTGTCCTGCCCGCCCAACATGCGCAGATCGTCGGCCCCGAGGGTTTCGGTCATGCAGGCATTCAGCATGATGTGCATCAGCCGCCCGGATTTGAACCCGAAGCTTTCCAGATGGCCATTGTTGGCCAGAATGACTTTGGCGGCCCGCAAGCGTCCCTGTGCCGTGGCCAGCACCCAGCCAGCGCGGGTGCTCTCGAACCCGGTGACGGGCGAGGCCTCGAAGATCCGCGTGCCCTGTACCTCAAGCCCTGAGACAAGGCCCCGGATATAGGCTGCTGGCTGGATCATCGCCGTGCCGGGGGTATGAAGCCCCGCCCTGTAATAGCCCGAGCCTGTCACCTGCCGCATTGCCTGTGCATCCAGCATTTCATGCGGTTCGCCCAAGGCGGTCAGATGTGCAGCGTAAGAGCGGTTCGCCGCCTCACCGACCTGGGATCCCGCACCGTTGATTTTGCCCGATCTTTGGAACGTGCCGGCAGACAGATCATAGTCAGAACAGACTGTTTCTGCAAAATCAATGGCATGGCGGTTCAGGCGGGTCAGTGTGCGGTCTTGCGTGGCCCCCGCTCCGGCATAGTCGGCGCTGGTCAATTCATGCGGCAGGTCAATCATGAAACCGGAATTGCGGCCTGCGCTGCCTGCGGCCACCCGCCCCGCATCAACCACTGCCACCGCCAGCGAGGGGTCAAGCTGCAGCAGCCGCCGGGCGGCAGAAAGGCCTGCGAACCCGGCGCCGACGATAGCGATGTCGCAGGTCTGCTCACCCGTCAGCGTGGCGCGCGCCGCAGCCGGTGGCAGGATCGCGTTCCATCCCGCGGGGCCAGTATGAACCGGCAGGCGTGACACTTTGCGCAAGCTCATGTGATACCTCACTCAATCGCGGTGTCAGCGGTATCGCTCAGATCCACCCAGATGGTTTTCAGCTGCGTATACTGATCATGGGCATGGATGGCATTGTCGCGCCCGCCAAATCCCGACTGTTTGTAGCCGCCGAAGGGGGTCGTGATGTCCCCCTCGCCAAAGCTGTTCACCGTCACCGTGCCCGCCCGCAGCATCCGCGCCCCGCGCAAGGCCCGTTTGCCATTCGCGGTGAAGATACTGGCGGCAAGGCCGTAGGTCGTGTCATTCGCCACGGCAATCGCCTCTTCAAAGCTGCCCACCGGGATCACCGTCAAAATCGGGCCGAAGATTTCTTCGCTGGCGAGCGTCGAGCCATGGCTGGCCTCGACCACCGTCGGTTCGATGAAGCCCTCGGCAACCACCTTGCCGCCGATCACCACCGTCTCTTTCGCCGCCACCTTCAGATAACCCAAAACCTTGGTGAAATGCGCCCTGGAAATGAGCGCGCCGACCCGCACCTCCGGATTCAGCGGATCCCCAACCACCCATTCACGAAGATGCTCTGCAACCTTTGCCAGCAAGCGGTCCTTCACCCCGTGCTGCACGATCAGGCGCGATGCGGCGGAGCAGTTCTGCCCCATGTTCCAGAACGCCCCGTTGACCACATGCGCCGCCACTGCGTCCAGATCTTCGGCGTCATCCAGCACGATGCAGGGGTTCTTGCCGCCGAGTTCCAGCACGATTTCCTTGAGGTTGCTGTCGGCGGAATAGTGCAGGAATTTTCGCCCCGTCACGGTGGAGCCGGTGAACGACACCATATCCACATCCGCGTGCCGTCCCAGCGCTTCGCCCACGTCACCGCCGCCGGTCACGATGTTCAGCACCCCCCGTGGCAGACCCGCATCGGCGGCCAGCTCGGCCAGCCGCAACGCGGTCAGGCTGGTTTCGGCCGCAGGCTTCACCACCACCGAACAGCCCGCCGCCAGCGCCGGGCCGATCTTCCATGCCAGCATCAGCAAGGGGAAGTTCCAGGGCAGCACCAGCCCCACCACCCCCACGGGTTCACGCAGGATCATGGCGATGTGGTCGGTGGATGCCGGGGACACCTGATCGTAGATCTTGTCGATCAATTCGCCATGCCATTTGAGGACATGGATCGATTCCGGGATATCGACGTTTTCGCAATCATAGATCGTCTTGCCGCTGTCGAGGCTTTCCATCACCGCCAATTCGCGCGCATTGCGGTCCATAAGGTTGGCAAGGCGCACCAACACCTCTTTGCGCGCGCCGGGATGCAGGCGTGACCAACGGCCATCCTCAAACGCCGCACGGGCCTTGGTAACAGCCAGATCCACATCGGTGGCATCGCAGGCAGCAACCGTGCCCAGAACGGCGCCTGTTGCCGGGTTGTTCGTCTCGAATGTCTTGCCGGAACGCGCCGGGCGAGAACTGCCGTCGATCCAGGCGTTCTGCGGCAGATCCAAAGCGGCAGCAACGGCGCGGTATTCCTCATGGGTCAGAAGGTCAGTCATGGCTCAGTTCCCCTGCATGATGGCGGCAACGGTGGTCTTCAGGGTGCGGATCACCTGTTCCAACTCGCGCTTTTCTTCCTTGTTCAGTCCCTTCAGCGGCGGGCGCATCGGCCCCGCCGAAATGCCGGAAACCTCGACCCCATGCTTGATGCACTGGATGAACTTGCCCCCCTGTTCCAGCACAGCCATCAGCGGCAGCATGGCCGACATGATCCGCCGCCCTTTGGCAAAATCACCCTTGATCACGCAGGTGTCGTAAAGGGCAATGTGTTCTTCGGGCAGGAAGTTCGAGCCGCCGCAGATCCAGCTTTGCGCACCCCAGGCAAAGAATTCCAGCGCCTGATCGTCCATGCCACAGGACATCTGGATATGCGGATAGTCGCGGGCCAGCAGATGCACCCGGTTGATATCGCCCGAGCTTTCCTTGATCCCGATCACGTTCTTGCTGCGCCCGACACGGTCGAGGAATTCGCGCCCCATCTCTACGCTCATCCGGCCGGGATAGTTGTAAAGGATGATCGGCAGATCTGCGGCACGATCAATGGCCAGGGCATTCAACGCATTTTCGCGCTCGGTCGGGACAGAATAGGGGGGCGTCCCAAGCAGGATGCCATCGGCACCCATATCCCGCGCGCCCTGTGCCAATGCGATGGAATCCGGCGTCCGCATTGCGCCAGTGCCGATGATCACAGGAATGCGCCCCTTGACCTGTTCGACGATGAACCGCGCGATCTGCAGGCGTTCTTCAACCGTTTCGGCATAGTTTTCGCCGGTGGATCCGCCCGAGATCAGGCCATGCACCCCAGCCGAGATCAGCCGTTCGATCAGCGCCGCCAGAGAATCGAAATTGATCCTGTCATCGGCGAAAAACGGCGTGATGAGCGGGGTGTATATCCCCTGCAACTTGAACCGGACAGTCATGCGCGCCCTTCCTTGCGATTATCGGACAATACGCCAGCAAAGGGGCGTCGCCGATCAGGTTCAGGCTCCTGCGCCTGCCCCTGTTCGATAGAAGAGTTCGCAACCGGCACGCAAAGGAGAATGTCCTGCGGCTTGGCATGAGCGCAACTAATGCAAGGGGGGCCAACGGCACCAAGATCGGCGCGCGCGACCTACCCCCGCGCAAAGGCATGTGCTGCGTCCGGCGTCCAGCGCACATGCAGTTTGTCGCCCTTTGACACCCGGCCAGACAGCGGATGGCCGAAGCCCACCCGCACGGTCAGCGCGCCGCCCCATCCGGTGCGGGCGGCGATCGTGGTGTTATTGCCCAGAAACGTCAGATCCTCGACGGTGACGGGCAGCGAGGCGCCTTCCGCCCCCGCCTCGGCAGACAGGTCGATCCGTTCGGGGCGCAGCATCAGGTCGGCGGCCTGGCCTGCGGTCCCGGTTCCATGCAAGGGCACTGCCGCCACAAGGGTGCCGTCACCAAAGCGCAACCCGGCGCGATTGCCCGATACCCCGACCAACTCGCCCTTGAGAAAGGTGCTGTCGCCGATGAAATCGGCGACAAACCGGGTGGCCGGGTTGGCATAAAGCTCGGGTCCGGTGCCGACCTGTTCAATCTTGCCCGCGTTGAAAATGGCAATCCGGTCTGACAGGCGCAGCGCCTCTTCCTGATCATGAGTCACATAGAGGATCGTCACCCCGGTTTCCTGATGGATGCGGCGGATTTCGAACTGGATTTCCTCGCGCAGCTTCTTGTCCAGCGCGGACAGCGGCTCGTCCATCAGCAATACCGGCGGATCATAGACCAGCGCCCGTGCAAGCGCGACGCGCTGCTGCTGCCCGCCCGACATCTTGGCAGGCATCCGGTCCTCGAACCCGTCCAGCCGCACCAGCGCCAGCGCGCGCTTGACCTTGGCCGCGATCTCGGATTGGCCCATGCGGCGCACGCGCAGCGGGAAGGCGACGTTTTCGCCCACGCTCAGATGCGGGAACAGGGTGTAACGCTGAAACACCATGCCGATATTGCGCCGGTGCGACGGGGTCGACAGGATCGAGCGCCCCTCCAGCTTGATGTCGCCCGCCGTCGGATCCTGAAACCCCGCAAGGATGTAAAGTGTGGTGGATTTGCCCGAGCCGGACGGGCCCAGAAAGGTCATGAACTCGCCTTTGGCAATGGTCAGCTCCACATGGTCGGTGGCAATCACCGGGCCATAGATTTTGCGGATGCCGTTGATGTGCAGATAGGGCGTTGTCATTTGGTTTTGCCTTTGCGGATCAGGGCGGCAGCGATCATCAAGAGCACCGTCAGCGCCACAAGCAGGGTGGAGGCCGCTGCGATGACCGGGGTCAGATCCTGTCGCAGGGTTGTCCAGACCTTTACAGGAAGGGTTTGCAGGTTGGGCGAGGCCATGAAGATTGCCAGCACCACCTCATCCCACGAAATCAGAAAGGAAAAGATCGCCGCCGAAAACAGGCCATGGCGGATCCCCGGCAGGGTGACGCGCAGCCGTGCCTCCCAGGGCGAGGCGCCGCAAAGGATGGCGGCATCCTCGATGGCGGGGTCAAATGTTTCCAGCGCGCCGGTGATGGTGATGATGGCAAAGGGCAGCGCCACGATCAGATGGGCGATGACAAAGCCGGGCAGCGTGCCATTCAGCCCAAGACGCAAGAACGCGGCATAGAGCGCGACCGCCACAATCACCACCGGCAGCACCATCGGTGTGAGGAAAAACGCCCGCAACACCGCCCGCCCCTTGAAGCGCCCGCGCACCAGTGCCAGCGACGCCAGCAGGCCCAGCCCCACCGACAGCACCATGACAATGACCCCGATCTTGGCCGATGTCAGCGCCGCCCCCAGCCAGCGCGGGTCTGCGAACAGCTCGGCATACCAGTTCAGCGTCCAGCCCGGCGGCGGAAAGATCAGCCAGCGTGACGACCCGAACGACAGCGCCACGATGAACAGGATCGGCAGCAGCAGGAACAGCGACATCACCGCGCAGATCCCCGACAGGATCCATTTCCATGCGCCCAGCTTATCAAAATCAAGCAGCATCAGATCGCCTCTTTCTGTTCGAAAAAGCGCAATTGCACGGCGTAAAGCCCCAGCGTGACAATCAGCAGCAAGAAGGCCGCGGCACCGCCCATGCCCCAGTTCACCAGGCTTTGCACTTGCTGGGCGATCAGCTCGGCCAGCATCATGTTGGCGGTGCCGCCCAGCAGCGACGGGGTGACGTAATAGCCAAGCGACATCACGAACACCATCAGCGCCCCCGAGGCGATCCCCGGTGCCGACAGCGGCAACAGCACCTTGCGCAGGGCCTGCCCCTTGGTTGCGCCACACAGGGCGGCGGCCTGCAAGATCGCGGGGTCGATTTTCTTGAGAACGCCCATCAGCGGCAGGATCATGAAGGGCAGCATGATATAGACCATGCCGATGGTCACACCGATCAGGTTGTTGGTCAGTTGCAGCGGCGCATCGATCACCCCAAGCGCCATGAGCGTGCGGTTGATCAGGCCGGTTTGTTGCAGCAGCACCATCCACGCATAGGTCCGCGCCAGAAGGTTTGTCCACATCGACAGCAGGATGATGGCAAACACGACCGAGGCCCACCGCGCGGGCATGATGGCCAGCGCCCATGCCACGGGAAAGGCGATCAGCACGGTGATTGCCGTCACCACCCCAGAGACGAAGAAGGTATTGAAAAAGATCCGCGCATAAGTGGCGCTTCCCACGAGGGCGGCATAGTTTTGCAGGCCCAGTTCTGGCTCGGTGAACGAACGGGTCAGCAAAAGCGCCACCGGCACGACGAAAAACGCAAGCAGCAACACAATCGCAGGCAAGGCAAAGCCAAAACCTGACCCGCGACGCCGCGTGGAGATGGCGGACAGCATATCAATTCCCCTGACAGAACTCTGGGCGGAAGGGCGTGCAGGTCTGCCGGGCGCCATGGCGGCACCCGGCAGACCGGCGCGGTTATTGCGCTTGCCACGCATACCAGCGGTTGCCGATCTCATCGCGGTTGGCGGCCCAATAGGCCATGTCGGCATTCACCTGCACCGCCGTCTGCGCATCGGGCAGCGTGGCGCGGACGGCCGGGTCCATCAGATCGGCAGAGCCGAGATTGACCGGCGCATAGCCAGTCGCCGCCGCAAAGACGGCCTGACCTTCGGCACTGGTGGCCGCGGCGATGAAGGCCATTGCGGCGTCCTTGTTGCTGGTTCCCTTGGGCACCACAAGTGCGTCGGCGGCGGTGATGTTCTGATCCCAGCTGATGCCGACGGGCATTCCGTCAGCGGCCAGCGCCGCCAGCCTGCCATTCCAGAAAAACCCGATCGGAGCCTCGCCCGAGGCCAGCAATTGCTGGCTTTGCGCGCCACCTTCCCACCAGATGATATCGGCCTTGATCGTGTCGAGCTTGGCAAAGGCGCGATCAAGATCAAGCGGATACAGCGCCTCCGGTGCCACGCCATCGGCAAGCAGCGCCGCCTCGATCACGCCGGGCGCGGACCATTTGTAGAAGGTGCGCTTGCCGGGGAACTTTGCCGTGTCAAACAGATCCGACAGGGTGGCGGGCTGCGCCTCGGTAAAATTCGCCGGGTTCCAGCCAAGAACGAAGGAATAGTAGAACGACCCCACCGCAAAATCCGACACAAAGCGCGGATCGAGCTTTGTCTTGTCGATCACCGCAAAATCCAGCGGCTCCAGCAGGCCTTGCTGGCCCGCTTGCAGCGCCCAGTCATACTCCACATCGACCACATCCCAGTTGACGGCATTTGCCTCGACCATGGCTTTGATCTTGCCGTAATCGGTGGGGCCATCCGGCACGACCGAGATGCCCGATTTTTCGGTAAAGGGTGTCGCCCAATGCGCAGCCTGCGCATCCTGCGTGGTGCCCCCCCAGGAGGTGAACACCATCTCCTGTGCCATTGCGCCATGCGCCATCACGGCACTGGCTGCGGCCAGTGCGAACAAGGTCTTTTTCATGTGGTCGTCTCCCTAGGTTTGGTGCTGTGTCAGCGCATCACGAACGGGTCCGGGATCGGATCGTCAGAGGTGCGCAGCCAGACTGTTTTGATTGTCGTGTAATCCAGTGCTGCTGCCAGACCGCCTTCGCGGCCATGCCCCGAAAGCCCATGCCCGCCAAACGGCGCAATGGGCGAGACGGCACGGTAGGTATTGACCCAGACAATCCCGGCACGAATGCCGCGGATCATCCGGTGCGCGCGCGTCAGATTGCGGGTGAACACCCCCGACGCCAGACCGAATTCGGTCTCGTTGGCCAGCTCAAGCGCCTGTTCTTCGGTGTCGAAACTGACCACCGACAAGACCGGCCCAAAGAATTCCTGACGCAGGCACGGGGCATCGGGCGCATCGGTGCAATCCAGAATGGTTGGCGGAAAGTAGAAGCCCGCCCCCGACACCGCGTGCCCGCCCGTGACCAGATTTGCCCCCGCCGCCAGAGACTGCGCGATCAGCGCCTCGATCCGGTCACGCTGGCGCGCGGTGCAGAGCGGGCCGATCTCGGTTTCCATCCGGTCGGGGGCGCCGATATGGGCGGCTTCGGCCTTGGCCTTCAGCCGCGCCAGAAACGCCTCCTTGACGCTGCGCTGGACCAGCAGCCGCGATCCGGCGACACAGCTTTGCCCGGTGGCCGCAAAAATGCCAGACACCTGCGCATTGGCGGCACTTTCCAGATCGGCGTCTTCAAAGACGATGAACGGGGATTTGCCGCCCAGCTCCAGCGAGGTTTTCGCCAGATTCTCGGCACTGGCCCGCACGATATGGCGCGCGGTATCCGGCCCGCCGGTAAAGGCGATATGCGCCACCTTGGGGTGGCTGGTCAGGGCGCGGCCTGCCTCGGGGCCGCCGGTCAGGATATTGATCACCCCCGGCGGAAAGCCTGCCTCATGCACCAGCCGCGCAAATTGCAGCAGGGGCGCCGGGCCATCTTCGCTCGCCTTCAGCACCACGGTGCATCCCGCCGCCAAAGCCGGGCCAAGCTTCACCGCCGAAAGGAACAGCTGGCTGTTCCATGGAACAATCGCCGCCACCACGCCCACCGGCTCGCGCCGCAACCAGACCTCCATGTCAGGCTTGTCGATGGGAAGATGCGACCCTTCGATCTTGTCGGCCAGACCGGCGTAATAACGATAGTATTCCGCAACATAAGCAATCTGCGCGCTGGTTTCCCGGATGATCTTGCCGGTATCGCGGGTTTCAAGCGCCGCCAGCCGTGGCGCATGGGCCTGCACCAGATCGGCCAGCCGCATCAGCAGTTTGCCCCGCGCACTGGCCGTCATGCCCGCCCAGGCGGCAGAGGTGAAGGCCCGATGGGCCGCCGTCACCGCCCGGTCCACATCGGCAGCATCCGCCAGCGGCATCACCGCCCAGGCGGCCCCCGTGGCCGGATCAAGGCTTTCGAAGGTGGCGGTGCCATCCGCGAAACTGCCGTCGATATAATGCTGGAAGCGGTCCATCGTGGTTCCTTTTCAGGCGAAAGCGGGCATCACATCGCGGATCAGCCGTTCAAGCGAGGCTTTCTTGCGTGCAAAGCCCATGCCGGTGTCGATCCAGAAGCTGAATTCATCATATCCCAGCGCCTCATAGCCCTTGATGCGCGCGATCACTTCGGGGGCCTCGCCGATGATCTGGTTCTTCCGCATCGCCGCTGCGGAATAGAACGGATGCGCGGCGATTTCGGCCTCGCTCAGCTCTTGAATCAATCCTTGTGAAATCGGGCGTTCATTTTTGAACCATGCCCCGAAATAACAATAGAATTTGTTGATCTCCTGGGCTGCCAGCTGCGCATCGGCCTCGCTGTCGGCAACATAGGCGTGGCGCAGCACCATGATACTGGGGCGCGGCACATCGGGATGGGCGGCGCAGGCGGTGTTGAAGCGTTCCATCAGACTGACCACCTCCTCATCGCCCAGATGCAGCGGCGTCACCTGCACGTTGCAGCCATTGGCCACCGCAAAATCATGGCTGCTGGGGTCGCGCGCGGCCACCCAGATCGGCGGCCCCGGCTGTTGCAGCGGTTTGGGCGAGGCGGTGGTTTTCGGGAACTGCCAATATTCGCCCTCATGGGCATAATCGCCAGACCAGAGCGCCTTGACCGCCGGGATCAACTCGCGCATCCGCCCCCCCGCGCCCCAGGCGTCCATGCCCGGCATCAGGCGTTCGTATTCAAACGTATAGGCCCCCCGCGCGATCCCCAGATCAAGGCGGCCATCCATGATGAGGTCGGCCATGGCCGCCTCGCCCGCCAGGCGGATCGGATGCCAGAACGGCGCAATCACCGTGCCGGTGCCCAGGCGCACATTGCGGGTGCGCCGCGCCAGATCGACAAGGTTCAGCAGCGGGTTGGGCGCGATGGTGAAATTCATGCCATGATGCTCGCCCGTCCAGATGGCGTGCATGCCGCCCTCATCCGCGATACGGCACAGCTCGATCATCTCGTCATAAAGCTGCTTCTGGTCATCTTCGGACGAAACGCGCTCCATATGGATAAAAAGAGAAAATTTCATCCGGCTTGTCCTTCCAGCGTCCGCTGCACGCGGCCTTGCTCATGTGTTCCAAAGTAGATGCCGTAGTTGCCCATGCGCGATTCCTCGGCCAGCCGCTGCAACATCTGGCGCAGCGCCGGGTCGGTGACATCGGCAACTCCCTGGGCCGACAGTTCGACAAAGGCCCCTTTGGCCGGTTGGCCGGGTTTGGTGGGGCAGCGCAGCGCAATATGTTGGGTGCCCTGAACCGGGTCTTCATACACGGCATAGATGGAGCCTGCTTCGGCCTGCAGCCCGGTGGTGCGGATCAGCCCGGCCAGGGCCGACTGAACGCCTTCGCGCCCCACCCGCGCCATGGGCACCGACAGCCCGCCGCGCCCGTCATCCACCAGAAGCACCGTGCCTTCGGTTTCCAGAATGGCCGAGATCACCACATCCGGCCCGGCCGGTAGCTGGGCCGCGGTTGCTGCCGGGGTCACATAGGCCCCCCGGTAATAGCCCAGACCAGCGGTGGGTGTGGCCTCGAACGCGCCGATCCGCCCTATCAGGATCGTGTGGTCGCCTGCCGGAATGGCCTGCGCCAAATCACAGTCGAACCACGCCGACACCCCGGCGATCAGCGGCGATCCAATCGGGCCATGCCGCCAATAGGTTTGCGCAAAGCGGTCTGCTGACGGGCGGGCAAAGGTGCCGGACACCTCTTTTTGCCCCTCGCCCAGAATGTTCACCGCAAAGCCCTTGCCCGAGACGAAAGCGCCAAGGTTGCCAGAGCTGTTGGCGATCGACACCAGAAGCAACGGCGGATCCAGCGAGACGGAGGAAAACGAATTGGCGGTAAAGCCAAGCGGTTTTCCGTCGGCATCCAGCGTCGTGACCACTGTAACCCCGGTCATGAAACAGCCAAAGGCATCCCGAAGGGCACGGGGATCAATCGAAGCGATCTCGGCGCTCATTCCGCAGTCTCCTTGGTGGACAGCCAGCGTTGCAATTCGGCGGTAACAGCCTCCGGGGCCGTCAGATTGACCATATGCCGGTGGCCGGAAATGATTGCGGCGCGTCCGTGGGGGACCATCGCCGCCATGGTTTCTGTCATGGCCGGGGTCGAATTCGCATCACCATCGCCGGTCAGCACCAACAGCGGGCAACGGATCTGGTCCAGCCGGTCGGCATAGACGGTATCCCCTTCCGCAAAGGCGCGGTAAGCGGTGGCATAACCGCGATGCGAGACGGCCCGCAGCCAGCCCGCCACCTGATCACGCAGCGCATCCTCCTCCGGGGCGAACCAGCGGTCCAGCGGCCCCTCGATCCCGCCTGCATCGGCGGCGATTTCTGCGGCACGGGTCAAGACAGACGCGCGGGCGGCAGGGCTGCGGCGATGCACGCCGTTCAGCAAAGCCCCGCGGCGGACCAGATCGGGCCGCTCCACCGCCAGACCGGCAGTGATCAGGGCCCCCATCGAATGACCTGCAAGACTGACCGGCCCCAGGTTCAGGGCCTCGATCACTTGCGCAGCCCAGGCCACATAATCCGGCAGAAGCGCGCCGCCGGGCAAGGGATCGCTGTCGCCATGGCCGGGCATGTCAATCGCGATGACCCGGTGATCTGCCGCCAGCGCCGCGAACTGCGGCGCCCAGGCTTCCGCCCGCATCCCCACCCCGTGGATCAACACCACCGGGTCGCCCGCCCCTGCCATCAGGGCGCGGACGGCAAGCCCGTCAGACAGCCGCAGGGTTTGCGAGATCATTGCCCAGATCCTTCAGGTCTTGATAGCGGTCGCCGATACGATGATGCGGCCGCCCACCGGTCGACGCGCCAAGCGCCACGACGATCTCATCTGCCGCCGGGGCATCGGGGATCGAGAAATGGATGGTCTGGTAATGCGAGCGGCGGCCCTCGTCATGCTTGTCCATCAGCGGGATCATCACCGGGCAATTGGCCGGGCCGCGCACGTTGGTGAAGGCCAGATAGGTTTTCGCGCCCAGAGCATGACGATAATGATTGCCGAAGCGCAATGTGTGGATCAGCGCATTGGCGTGTTCCAACTCACCATCCAGCCCCACAACCGCCGCCTTGCCGTAACCTTCGACGGCATCAGCGCCCCCTGCCGCTTCAAGGATCATCGCGGTCAGCAGCGCGCCCAGTTCCGGGGCCACGGCGTGAATGGCCGGTTTCAGATCCTCGACAAAGCCCATGCCCGCCCAGGGGTTTTTCAGCACCGCCGCCGCTGTGATCAGCTTCAGGGGGCGGGGCGCCGCGCGTCCGCCCTCGACCAGCGTTGTTTCGATGAGGGTGAAGGTTTTCCGAATCTGCGCAGTCATCAAAGGCTCTCCCGTTTGCTTGTCTGTATGTTGGTATACCATCATACGTCATGTCAATATAAACTTGCACAGACCGCCCGAGGCCCCTATCCTTCATCCCATGGATCAGACATCGGACAGCGATCTGCGGATCGAGCACACGCCCACAACCCTGCGCGAACTGGCGGTCGAAAGACTGCGCCATGCCATCATTTCAGGCCGGTTCACCGGCGGTTACAGGCTGGTGGAACGGACGCTCTGCGATCAGTTGGGCGTCTCCCGCTCTGTCGTGCGCGAGGCGATCCGGTATCTTGAGGCAGAGGGGCTGGTCGAAACGCTGGCACGCAGCGGCCCGATCGTGGCCAATCTCGATTGGACCCGCGCGAAACAGGTCTATGAAATCCGCCGCCTGCTTGAGGCCGAGGCCGCCGCCACCTGCGCCCGCGTCGCGGATGATGCGGTCAAAGCCCGGCTGCGCAAGGCATTGGCCACGTTGGAGGCCGCATTCCATGACGAAGATCCGCAACAGCTCTATGCCGCGACCACCGATTTCTATCAGGTCATTTTTGCCGCCGCCGGGCATGATATTGCGTGGGAAGTGGTGCAGCGGCTGAATGGCCGGATCTCGCGGCTGCGGGCGCTGACTTTGGCATCGACCAATCGCCGCATTTCCGGGCCGGCCCATATGGCCTCGATCTGCGCCGCCATCTGCGCCAATGCCCCGGCAGCGGCGGCGCAGGCCGTGCGGGACCATCTTCAGGATGCCGCCGAAATTGCCCGCACGCTGTTGGAAAGCACATCATGACCGCCTATTGGATCGCCCATGTCACCGTCACCGATCCACTGGCCTATGCGGCGTATCAGGCGCTTGCCCCGGCAGCCTTTGCTACCCATGGCGCGCGGTTTCTGGCCCGCGGCGGCACCTCGGAGGTTCTGGAAGGCCAGTCCCTGACCCGCCATGTGATCATCGAGTTCCCCTCATTGGCCGCCGCCAAAGCATGTTACGACAGCCCGGAATACCAAGCCGCCCGCAAGGCGCGGTCAGGGGCCGCCATCGTCAGTGTCGTCATCGTCGAGGGCATTGCCTGAGAAAACGCGGCCAGATGCAGCGCTGACCCATGCGCTGCGGCGCCGGGCACCCGTCGCGTTTCATCGCGTGGCCCAGCCGCGTCGTGAGAATGGCCCCCATCGCGCCGATCGGGTGGCCATGGGCAATCGCGCAGCCATCGACATTGATGATGTCGAGCGGAAGGCCCAACTCTTGTGCCACAGCAAGCGGCACGGCGGCGAAGGCATCCTGGCCCCGGATCCGCAGACCCGGTTGACCGTCAGCACCGGAACCGTCACGGGCAGCCCCGCGCCGATGGCCGCCTGCCGCGCCGGGTTCATCCGGTTCCCGGCCTGCATGACATTGCCCATGATCACGCTGTCGATCCTGTCCGATGCGAGGCCCGCCCGGCGCGGCGTCTCACCGGTGGCGATGGCGCCGAGTTCGGTGCGAACGGGATGGACGAGGATGATCTGCGGCGTGGACATGGGCGGTTTCTCCGCTGTGATCAGGCGATGGGCGTGATGGACGGGCGCGGGGTGGTCAGCGCGACCACGACCTTGCCCTTTGCCCGCCCGGTATCGAGATAGGCAAAGGCGTCGTTGGTCTGGTCGAACGGGAAGATCCGGTCGATCACCGGGCGGATGGCGCCTGCCTCGATCAGCGCGGCCAACTGCGCCAATTGGCCACCATCGGCGCGCATGAACAGAAAGTCATAGCGGATGCCCCGCGCGCGCGCCTTGCGGCGGATGCCAAGGCTGAGCAGCCGCATCACCTGCTGCATCAGCCAGGTCATTCCCTGCCGTCTGGCAAACTCTGGCGTTGGCGGGCCTGAAATCGAGATCAACCGCCCGCCGGGCTTCAACACCCGCAGCGATTTCGCCAGCGTGTCGCCATCCAGCCCGCAGACCACCAGATCATAGCCCGACAGCACGGTCTCGAACGGCTCCTTGCGGTAGTCGAGGGCCAGATCGGCGCCCAAAGCACGCACCATGTCCAGATTGCCGGTGCTGGTGGTGGTGGCCACCGTCGCCCCCAGATGTTTGGCGAGCTGGATGGCGATGCTGCCGAAACCGCCCGATCCGGCGTGGATCAGCACCTTCTGGCCGGGTTGCACGTCGGCCAGTTCCACCAGCGCCTGCCATGCGGTCAGGCCGACAAGGGGGATGCCCGCCGCCTCAGCCATGGTCAGCGTCTGTGGCATCAGCGCGAGGTCGTCATGATCGACCGCAATCCGCTCGGCCAGCGTGCCGATGCGGCCGTCCCTTGGCCGGGCAAATACCGCATCGCCGGGCGCAAAGCCGGTGACGGCAGCGCCGACCGCCTCGACCACCCCGGCCAGATCATGACCAAGGATCAGCGGCAGCTTGTAGGGCAGGATCGGCTTGAACGCCCCATCGCGGATCTTGCTGTCCAGCTGGTTCAAACCCGCCGCATGGATGCGCACCAACACCTCCCGCGGGCCGGGTTGCGGATCGGGATGATCCGTCAGGCGCAATCTGGCCGCTTTGGCATAGGCGTCGAGGACGAAGGCTTTCATCGGATACTCTCGTGGACAGGGTCAGGCGCGGTAGCGGGCCGCGGGTTGGGTATTGCTGAAATCCGGCAGCATGGCCTGCCGCGCGGCCTGATAGGCATCCCACATCGCGGCATCGGACAGCGCGGGAATGGTGATCGCTTCGCCCGCATCGAAACCCGCAAGGGCCGCATCGACCAGATCGTTCACGTCCATCATCGGCGGCAGGGCGGCGGGATCGGCACCCGCGCGCGCCCACAGCTCTGTCCGGGTGGCGGCGGGCAGCACCGCCTGCACGAAGACACCCTTGGGGCCAAGCTCGAACGCCAGCCCCTGCGACAGGAAGATCGCAAAGGCCTTGGTCGCGCCATAGGCCGACATGCCGAATTCCGGCACCAGCCCGACGACCGAAGCGATGTTGATGATGGCGCCCTGCCCCTGGCGGGCAAAGCGGGTGGCGGCAGCATGGGCCAGCCGCGCAAGACTGGTGGTGTTCAACGTGATCAGCCGGGTGATCTCGGCGCTGCTCTGCTCAGCAAAGCTGCCGCTGAGGCCCGCCCCGGCGTTGTTCACCAGAATGCCGATGTCGCCATCTTCGCGCAGCCGGGCTTCGACCCGGGCAATGTCGGCATCCTGTGTCAGATCGGCGGGCAGGATGTCGATGGCAACGCCGGTCTCGGCGCGCAGCCTTGTGGCCAAGGCCTCCATCCGGGCGGTATCGCGGGCGACCAGCACAAGATCGTGCCCGCGCCGGGCGAAACGGTCGGCATAGGTGGCACCAATGCCGGTCGAGGCGCCGGTGATCAGGGTTTTTGCGGGCATAGCGTTGCACTCCGACAGGTTCACATCTACATTCATGACGATCATCATGATTGGTTCCAAATATGATGATCGTCATGAATATGTCAAGCCCTGAGAGGAACGAGGTCGCTGATGAAAGTCTCGCGTGAGCAGATGGTCGAAAACCGCAGCCGGATCCTGGCACAGGCGGCACGGCTGTTTCGGGAGAAAGGGTTCGAGGCGGTCTCGGTGGCCGAGGTGATGAAGGCCGCCGGTCTGACCCATGGCGGCTTTTACGGCCATTTCGCCTCGAAAGATGACCTGATCGCGCAGACCATGGCGCATGCGCTGGCCGGTGAAGAGGCGCAGGCACGCGGGTTTGACGCCTTCCTGTCAGCCTATCTGTCGCCCGCCCACCGCGACGCCCCGGCGACGGGCTGCCCGACCGCCGCCTTCGCATCCGACGCGCGCCGACAGACGCCAGACGCCCGCGCCGCGATGGCCGCAGGGGTCGGGGCACAGATTGCACGGATTGCAGAGTCGCTGGAACAGCAGGGCGCGGCCGATGCCCGCACCGCCGCAATCGGCAGCTGGTCTGCGGCGGTCGGTGCCATGATCCTGGCGCGTGCGGTCGAGGACAAGGCCCTGTCGGATGAGATCCTTGCCCAGACAAAAAACTGGATCACGGCGGCCCTGAACCCCTGACAGAGAGTCTGCTTCCCTTGGGTCAGCTGGGATGACACAGCGCGGATGATCCGCTGGGTGCAGCCTTTGTTCAGACTTCGAAGGCCGCCAGGATCGGGCAGGCGCTTGATGTGCCTGCGGCGCATTCGGACGCCAGCCGTTGCAGACTGTGGCGCGCACGTTGCAACTCGGCGATCTGCTCATCAAGCTTGGCCAGACGCTTCTCGGCCATCTCATGCGCACGGCGGTGATCATGCCCTGCGTCCAGTGCGATCAGTTCGCGGATTTCTTCAAGCGTGAAACCGGCCTGTTGCGCCTTGCGGATAAAACGCAGTCGCCGCAAGTCGTCGTTGCCATAGCGGCGGATGCCGCCAGCACGCTCCGGGGTCTCCAGAAGATCCTTGCGCTGATAGAAACGAATGGTCTCTACACCGACATGACCAGCCTCGGCGAGCTTTCCGATCGTCAGCATTTTTTCCTCTTGATACCGTACTATGGTACGGGACTTATATACATGCCGACCACTCCGAATCAAGGATGAGAAGGGGACATGACAATGTCGGAATCTGCCAAGACCACCCACGCCATGAAAACTGCGCAGCTTTACCGGATGGTGATGCCGGACCACAGCTGCCCCTATGGTCTGAAATCGCTGGACCTGCTGAAACGGGCGGGCTACGTGGTCGAGGATCATCACCTGACCACGCGCGCGGAGGTCGATGCCTTCAAGACCGCGCATGGTGTCCCGACCACTCCACAGGTTTTCATCGGCGGCAAACGCGTAGGGGGCCATGACGATCTGCGCCGCTTTCTGGGCAAACCCGTGGTGGACCCGAAGGCGACCAGCTATCGCCCGGTCGTTGCCTTGTTTGCCATGACCCTGTTGATGGCACTTGCCACAAGCGTCGCGGTTTACGGCACGCCATTCACCATCAGGGGGGCTGAGTGGTTCATCGCTTTCAGCATGACGGTTCTGGCACTGCTGAAGCTCCAGAATGTCGAGAGCTTCGCGACCATGTTCCTGAACTACGACCTTCTCGCCAAGCGCTGGGTGCCCTATTCCTACATCTATCCCTTCGCAGAGGGGCTGGCGGGTGTCCTGATGGTTGCCGGGGCTTTGACATGGCTGTCGGTCCCCGTCGCGCTGTTCATCGGCACCATCGGCGCGGCCTCGGTGGTCAAGGCAGTCTATGTTGACCGCCGCGAACTGAAGTGTGCCTGTGTCGGCGGCTCAAGCAATGTTCCCCTCGGCTTCCTCTCGCTGACCGAAAACCTGATGATGATCGCCATGGCGGTCTGGATGGCACTTGCCGCTTTCGGCCTGCTGCCCGTCTGGGCGCACGGGATGTAGTCCCGTCAACCCTCTTGCCCTCTACAAGACCCATGCCATGGGCACAGACAGCCTGCTTCGCTACCGGCGGGGCGGGCACTCGGCCTTCTCTTGTCCAATGCGTCCGATGACTGAGGCGGAGCTTCATCGGGCGCGGGGGGCAAGGCCTGTCAAAATGATCGCCTCAGGTGTGAAACCGCCGCCTGTATTCGCCCGGTGACAGGCCGACGATCCGCAAAAAGACTTTTCGGAATGCGCCGGGGTCGGAATAGCCGACCTCCCATGCGATGCGCTCGATGGGGTGCTGCCCGAATTGCAGCAACTCCTGCGCCTTCGCCACACGCAGCCGTTGGGCGTAATCTGTTGCGGTCAGTCCGGTGGCCTTCTGAAACCGCCGCAGGAAGGTGCGCTCTTCCAACCCCGCCCTTTCGGCAAGGGCACAGAGCCGTGCCTCGCGCCCCTCACTTGCATGCAGAACATGCTGGGCTTTCAGGATTGCAGTATCCCCATGGGTCAGCCGTGGCACGAAAGCACTGTAATACCGCTGTTCGCGCCCCGGCAGGTCGACCAGCATCATCCGGGCGGTGGCAGCCATTGCAACCGGACCCAGAAACCGTTCAACAAGTTTCAGGCCCAGATCGGACCAGGACATCAACCCACCTGCCGAGAGTATGTCACCGCCATCAATGATCAGCCGATCCGTATCGACCTGCGCTGCGGGAAACCGGTCCCGCAAGGCCTGCGCATGGGTCCAGTGGGTTGTCAGCGCGCGCCCTGCCAGCAGCCCGGTTTCCCCGAGAAGGAACGCGCCCGCGCAGATCGATGCCAGCGCGGCGCCCTCGGCGTGGCGCGCCCGCAACCATCTTGCGAAGGGGGCGGCGCTTTCCCGGTCCATCGGTGGCAACAGCGAGGGCGGCAGGATCAACACGTCATGGCGGCTGGCCTCCCCGGGTGCCGGATCACTGGAGAAAACGCCGCGGGCAACGCCGTGTTCAAGGCTCAGATGTCGCACGCACAGGCGGGGGACGACTGAGGTTGGCTGTTCGGCGATCCCATCAGCAATCAGAAACAGATCGGTCAGCCCCAGTACAGCTGACATCTGGGCACCGGGATAAAGCAGGATTCCGATCTCTGCCACCATTGTCGATATTGCCCCTATCTCTGTCGATTTCGCCAATAGCAGCGATCTGCACCTGCGCCGATATTCCTTTCAAGCTGGAACTGACACCGGAAGGAAATCTCTCATGTCGAAACGCGCCATTCTGGTCGTTGACCTGCAAAACGAATACTGGCCCAGCGGAAACTTCGCGCTTCAAGGAATAGAAACCGCCGCAGCCAATGCCGCACGCGTCATGGCGCATGGTCGCGCCATGGGGGATCTGGTGGTCAGCATCCGCCATGAAATGCCCGGTGGACCAATCTTCGTACCAGGCACCGACGGGGCGAGGATCCATGACACCGTCCTGCCGCAAGCCGACGAACCGCTTATCACCAAGAACTTCCCCAATTCCTTCCGCAACACCGGGCTGAAGGATCTGCTTGATGGGCACGGAGTCGCGGAGGTGATTGTCATCGGTGCCATGAGCCATATGTGCGTGGATGCCACCACCCGCGCCGCCAATGACTTCGGTTACAAGACCGTAACTATCCATGATGCCTGCGCCACCCGCGATCTGGAGTTTGCCGACGTGACCACCCCCGCCGCGCAGGTCCATGCCGCGCTGATGGCGGCGCTGGCCTTCGGCTATGGTGAGGTCATCAGCACGGACGCATTCCTGCACAGACCACGCCACTGAACCGCGCCGGGCTTTCAGACGACTGAGCCACGTCCCGGAGCGCGGACAGGATCAGCTGCTCGCCGTACCGCTTGGGGGTACAAGCCAGCTTGCGGGCTGTACTTTGTTGGGTGCAATGATGCTGTCATGTAACCCGGTATTCAGGCCATAGGTGCCGTAATATACGTCTTCGACACCGATCATGGTATTGCTGACCACAGTAATGCCGCTGGATGCCATTTTATAGCGTGTAACCTCATTCGCAATCAGAACACCTGCGGGCGGGCGCTTGTGGCGAAAGAAGGTCTTGTTCCCTGTCGACCCGATCGTATTGGCCTGAACATAGGATTTCGGAGCATTGTCCAGATAGATGTTCACGCTGAAATTGTCATAAACAACATTGCCATGTACTTTGACATTGCTTGACGACAACACGCCGATGCCCTCGCCATGGTTTTCATACACACGGTTTGCGCGCACGATGCTTTGATCCGAAACGGCAATGGCGATTCCAATCGGCCAACCGGAGTTTCGATTGCGTGCCCGGTTCATCCGGCAATTGTCGCGCACTATGTTGTATTCCACAACATTCTTGCCCGATCCGCCGCGACGGTCATGCCCGACCCAGATCCCTGCCCCCTGGCTGCCAACGACGACATTCTTTCGCACAACGGTATGGAAGGTTCCCCAGAGCCCGATCCCGGTGCGCGAGGCGTTCCGAACCTCAAACCCTTCAAAAATGATATGATCGCCGCCAATGTCGACCAAGGTGTCAACTTTGGTTCGGCTGCCATCAATGACCGCTCCGCGCTCGCCCTTGATGACGATGGGCGCGCCCAACCTGCCGCTTGTGTTGATCTTTACCTTCTCGCTGTAAACGCCGCGACGCACGAGAACCGTGTCCCCCGGACGGGCACTTTTGGCGGCATGGCTAATCGAATTGAACGGAGCAGTGATGCTGCCGGAGCCAGCGGTACTTGAAGCATCGACATACAAGGTGCGCGCCACGGATGGGCACGCCAGGATGGGCAGGAAGACCAGCGCCAGGAAGGCGTGCTTGAAGGATCCAAAGCAAACGAAGAGCACCTGCGCACATAGCTGTGCGAGAGTGCCGGTGCGGCCGCTCGTCATCGGTAAACTCCTGTATACTGCTTGCAGCTTTTGACTGTCTTGGCTCAACAATGCCCCAAAACTCGGGCGCAAACGTGTCAAAATCGGGAACAAGCGGCAGCGGAATCTTCCTGCAGACGAATTGTTGCATCTCGGTAACGGCAGGCCCGGGCATATCCCGGTGACAGGCCGCCAGAACGCCGATCCAACCCCGGCGAACCCGCGCAATCGTACCGGCGCGCTGATTTCATATTCCCCTTTGGGTGTCTATCGAATGATGCCGTACCCTTGTCACACCGGCAAAGGACCGCGCATAGGGCATGCTGAGATCAACGAAGGTCAGGCCAAGTGCCTTGCCACAATGCTGGCTAAACGCAATTTCCGCATATAGGCTGACACTGAGCGCGGGTTGCCCAGTCGGGCCCAGCCCCCGCTTTTGTCGAGGAGGAGAACCGGTGTATTGCCGCTCACTTATCGTGCTCGCCGCCATGGCCGGGCTTTGGCCGAACCTGCTGGTGGCACGGTCCTACTATGTATCCACCTCGGGAAACGACCAGTGGCCGGGCACGATCGAGAAGCCCTTCGCAAGCCTGAGCTTCCAGGCCGGTCGTCTTGCACCTGGGGCGGATGTGATCGTGATGGAAGGCACCTATCTGGGGCCGGTTCGCATTGATTTGGCAGGAACAGCCGCTAAACCGATCAGTATCAGTGCTGCAAAAGGTGCAACGGTCATCATAGACGGAAGCAAGACAGACGCCGAAACAGACCTAGTTGTCATTTCCGGCAAACATGTGGTTTTCGAAGGGTTTGAAGTCCGGAATGCGCAAGGCTCGGGAATTACATTGTGGGGCACAGAGCATGTAACCGTTCGCAACAATACAGTGCATGCCAGCCACAAAACAGGAATTTGGGTTGGCCATGAAACACGCGGCGTTTCGCAGAACAATCTTGTCGAATTCAATGTCGTTTATGGCAACGTGCTGGAAAACAAACAGCGCGACATGGAGCGTCTCTGGGCATCCGGTATCGAAATCTCTGCCTCTGACAACTCAATCGTCAGACGCAACAAGACTTACAAGAACTATGGAGAGGGCATCAGCGTCATGTCGTCCATAGAAGGGCTTGTTGAAGAGAACCTTTTTTACGACAATTACAGCGTCAATATTTATCTTGACAATGCGCAAGACATAAGAGTGCTAAAGAATACTGCCGGGACTTCCGCAGATGCCGCTTTTTATCGCGATGGCGAACCAGCCTATGCAGCCTCCATAGGAGACAAAGAGGCCCCGATCGTCTTGCCGTCGAAGGGCAATATCATTGCGGATAACCGATGGGTGGGTGGCCGCGGTGTATTTATTGAACCGGACCTCATCCCCGGGGGTGTACTTCTGGAGACAGGTCCGCCAAACAGAAGCCAACCTGGCTTGATCCGACTCGAGAACTAAGGGGAATGTCTGGCAAAGCGCGATGTCGCGTTCACATGCCGCATCGTAGGGCTTGCTGGCTTTGCGGCACCGCCGCAATCTCAGGTGGCCTGACGGCGCAAGCACTTCACAAAAGGACCTTTTCATATATCTGAAGTGCGGGATTAACGTCTTTGGCGCGGAATCAAACGTCGATTCGCACCGGCATCAAATCGTAAAGCGCGCTCTGGACGCCACACTAATACGTTAACGATTTTCCACCTTAGATTGAACATATAGAATTTAAGTCATGTCAGGGCTGCAACATTTTCTCGCTTTTTCACAATTTCAAAGTGAATCTGCAATGTTACTTGACTCAGACCCAGCCAAGGCAGCCAGTTAATGCTCAGTTGAATGCAGGATCGCAGTGCGTTGACCGGAGCATTTCAGGGGCCGCTTTCTTGACGCACTCTTTATATTTCAGGGGGGATCTTATGGTCCTTTTCAGTCTGTATCGGGAGCATGTTCTTGAGGTTTCCAGTCTGGTCTTCGGACCAGATCCGATACAATGTACCCCGATGCATCTTGAAGAACAGATTACTTCGACGTCAGCGCAGGATCTATGGAACAAGCCTGCAAAATCGGCTTCAGGAGATAAGTCTTGGCGGCGCAGGACTGTCTATGCGATCTTCGGAAAAAGAGTGCTTGATATCAGCCTGGTCGTTTTGATGCTGCCGATAATTGCAATCCTCCTGATCATCATGTTGCCGATTGTTATACGCGACAATGGGCCGTTTATCTACCGCCACCCGCGTGTCGGGCGCACTGGCAAGATGTTTGACTGCCTGAAGGTTCGCACCATGCGGACAGATTCCGCCGAACAACTCGCCAAGCTTTTGCAATCCGACCCGGAAGCCGCCCGCGAGTGGGCGGAGACCCAAAAACTGCGCAAGGATCCACGCATTACGCGGGCCGGACAGATATTCCGCAAAACCAGCTTGGACGAATTGCCGCAATTATGGAACGTCCTGCGGGGCGAGATGAGTTTGATAGGCCCGCGCCCCGTGACCCTGGAAGAAATCGAGCGATATGGGGATGCACGCAAAGACTATATTTCCGTGCGCCCGGGCATCACAGGGCTATGGCAAATTGCATCCTCGCGTTATGAGATGACCTACGACGAGAGGGTCGCTGTGGATGCGTCCTATGCAAAATCGGTCAGCTTTATTGGCGACATGCGGATTTTTTGGGGCACTGTAATCTGGGCAATGAAGCCTAACGGAATTTAATGGCGGTATTACGGTTTTTTTTGACATATACCAACTCACGGTAAAGCTGTGCAAGCCGTGATGCCGTTACCTCGATACTGTAATTGCTGACCACGACATCACGCGCGTGTTGTGCCGAATAACTTGGCAGGCCTTGCAATGTGGCGATCAGCGCCGACACCAGACCACTGTCGTCATCGACATCAACCAGACACCCCAATCCTTGCGACAAAAGTTCGGGCGCAGCGCCCACTTTGGTGGCTACGCAGGGCAAGCCTGTTGCCAGTGCCTCCAGCATTGCATTTGACAGGCCTTCCGCTTCAGACGGCAGAACAAACACATCCGCAGCGGCATACCAGTCGCACAGGTCAGCTTGTGCCCCGGCGAGGATAATACCTTCGGTCCGGGCAGCGGCCAGAGCGTGGGCAAGACTGCCCGTCCCGGCAACCACAAGCGTCGCCGCAGGGATCACAGACCGCACATGAGGCCAAAGGGCGACAAGGCGATCAATCCGTTTTTCCCGTTCAAGCCGTCCGGCGAACATGGCAATCGGGCCATCGGGAAGACCCAACCCTGCGCGGATGTGTATTTTCCTGTCCGGCTCAACGGGATGAAAACGCGCCAAATCAACGCCATTTGGGATAAAACGGCGTCTTTCGGACGGAACACCATGGTCGGCAAGTTCCGCATCAATTTCGCCGCTGATCACCGAAAAGGCATCGACCCGCTGCAACAGGCGCGACAGACGAAGGCGGCCGATCCGACTGCCCTCAAGGACCGCGATGTCGCCCAGACTGCCGCCGCGCAAAACCTTGGCTGCAACCGCCGTTCCACACATCACTTTATAGGCAATGGCCGTGGTGGTGGGTGATAGCAGTTCATGGGCGTGTACCACGTCTGGCCCAAAGCGGCGCAGCAGGCGCAGCGCTTGCGCGGTGTAACTGAGCGACGCAATCACCCGTGGACCATGAACATCAATACGATGAACCGGAATACCGTTGACCAGACTATAGGGCGGGCTGTCGTCGTGTCGGCGCGTGATGACGGTGGCATCAATGCCCAGATCGGGCAAACGCTGCAATACGGCAGAGAGTTGCTTTTCAGCGCCCCCTGTGAAGGGAATGTAGCGCTGTGTCAGCATGGCCACGCGAATGCGGTCCGGAACGGATTTCGCGCTCATGCCTGCGCCCCGGCGCCATGTTGCCGCAGCCAGGATTCCAGAATGAGAAGGCGCCAGAACTGGTCGCCGTAGTCACGCCTGCCTTCAATATGCTCTGTCAACAAGGCCTCAACGCCGTCAACCCGCCATAGCCTGGATATATTGGTCGACGGAGCCAAAAGCCGTTCACGTACAAACGCCGCGCCAGCGGGGGTGCGGATCCAATCGCCGACGGGCACACCAAAGCCACGCTTGCCACCTTTTGCAACCTCTGCTGGCAAGCGCCGTCTTGCCAACTGGCGCAACATCCGCTTGCCCTGACCCGCACGCAACAACAGGCGGGCGGGCAGTTTTGCCGCGAACTCTGCTACTCTATAGTCTAGAAAAGGGGATCGCGCCTCGGTGGAATATGCCATCGAGGCACGGTCAACCTTTACCAGCACGTCATCCGGCAAGTAATGCGCATAATCGAACATTCTTTGGCGTGAGAGAAGATCCTTGTGCGTCGTACCCGCCCAGGTGCGCCGGACCGAGGGAACAAGGTCACGCGTTGTGTTTTCCTCCATGTGGATCAGCTGACCCAAGGCCGGATCGCGCGCAAGTCCCAGCCCATCAAAGGCCGCACCCAACATGCTGCCCGGCAGCGTTGCCTTGGCAAGACGGTAGGCCTGTTGCGCGGACAGCCGTCTGCGACCCAAAGCCCAGATCATCCCGCGAACGCCATCGGGCAAGGCCATGATCGCGCGATATTTCTGGATCTCGACATAGCGGCGGTAGCCACCGAACGCCTCATCCCCGCCATCCCCTGTCAACAAGACGGTTGCATGCGCGCGCGCGGCTTCGCAGATATACAGCATTGGCAAGGCCGAAGGGTCGCCAAAGGGCTCATCATAGACCATAGCCACCCGGTCTACGCCTGCCAAGTCGCTTTCGGTCAAAGTCAATACCGCAACCCGCATCCCAACGTGTTCTGCAGTTTTGCACGCCAAATCGGATTCATCGTAATCCGCGCGATTGAAACCTGCCACCAGCCCAAGTGGTGCGCCCCCTGATTGCGCCATGTAAGACCCGACCAGACCGCTGTCGATCCCACCAGACAGTAGCAGCGCAACGGGGACATCGCTGCGCATCCGAAGGGCCGTTGCGTCTGCCAAAAGCACATCAAGCTCTTCCAGTAGGGCTTCCTCCTGCCCCATCAGCCGATGATCCGGGGCGATATCAAGCTGCCACCAGCATGTTGCAGCCATCACCGGGGTTTCAAGATCACCTGCGATGTAATGGCCGGGCGGCAGTTTGGTGTAGCCCTTGAATATGCACATATCGCCCGGCACATACCCAAGCGCCATATACTCGACCGCAGCGTCAGGGTCGATCTGCCTGTCTGCATCCGGCCACTGCAAAAGGCCACGCAGTTCGGAGGCAAAGCGTAGTGTCCCTCGGCCAAAGCGCAGATACAGTGGCTTCACGCCAAATCGGTCCCGGGCCAGAAGATAGCTGCGTTTTTTCAGATCCACATAGGCAAAGGCAAACATGCCGTTAAGGCGGTTCAGGGCTTTGGCCCCCTCCCGCATGAGCAGGCGCAAGACCACCTCGGTATCTGTGCCACTCCGAAAGCATTCGCCCTCGGCCTCAAGGGCTTTGCGCAGTTCCAGATAATTATAGACCTCGCCGTTAAAAACCAGAATATGCTGACCGTCTTCTGATCGCATTGGCTGATTACCCTCGGCTGACAAATCCAGAATTGCCAACCTGCGGAACCCCAGCATCCAGTGCTCGCCTCTTGCAAAACCGCTTGCATCAGGCCCGCGGTGCCGGATACTTTCCGAGATACGGTCGATTGCAGACGCATCCTCCAAGCAATGCGGACCGAATTCGCCGAACATTCCACACATGGACAGACTTTCGCTAGGGCCACAGCATTCTTCAGCAGGCTGGGCTACATCTCTCTGAAACGCAATAATTCAAATGACAACGCCCTCTTGTGCGCATCAGCTTGACCTTCGCTCCGGCATGGCATCAGCGCTTGATGGCAAGGCCCTATGCATTGCGCATTCACCATGACAGAGCTGGACCGCATGAGCCGGGCCATACGCAGCGGCGCCATGGTATCATATTTCGGCTTTTTCGCAGGCAAGCTGATCGCGTTTGCAACCATGGTGGTTCTGGCCCGCCTTCTGACGCCAGAAAATTTTGGTCTGGTTGCTATCGGTTTCCTTGTCCTTGCCATAAACGAGGCCTTGACCGAGGCCGGTGCCGGGGCAGTGATCGTCTGGCGCCGCGGCGATCTGAACGTCACAGCCGCTGTGGCGCTGTCGTTATCTCTGGCCTCGGGTGCGGCGATGGCGGGTGTGGTCTATCTGGCAGCCCCCATGTTGTCGATTTTTTTCAAGGCGCCTGACGTATCGGGGGTGATCCGGGCTTTTGCCTTTTGCATATTGCTTGGCAGCCCATCCGCCGTGTTTTCCGGAATTCTTCAGCGTCGGATGGAATTCGGGCGCAGAATCGTCCCGGAAATCGCGAAGGCGGTGACGAAGGCAATCGTCGGCATTCCGATGGCCCTGGCTGGCTTTGGGGTGTGGAGTCTTGTTTACAGCCATATTGCATCCATCGCCATTGGCCTGATTCTGGCGATGTTGCTCAGTGGATGGCGCCCACGCCTGTCGCTCGACCGATCCGAAACAAAAGCCATTTTGCCCTATGCCGTACAGATTGCAGCGATCGGCCTGCTGGGCGTCGCCATCAGAAAACTGGACGTAGCGATCGTTGGTTATCGCTTTCAGACCGAGATGCTGGGCTACTACACGCTGGCCTTTTCACTTGTTGAGCTGGTCGTTCTGGGCATCTGCTGGTCCGCCAGCCAAGCCCTGTTTCCTGCGCTCAGCCAGAGCGTGGATGATGTCGCGCGCCTCAGACAGGTCTTTGCCCGCGGGCTGACGGTGCTGTTGGCGGTCACCCTGCCCGTCGCCGTTGGTATGGCGCTGGTCGCGGAACCCTTTATCCTCTCGGTTTTTGGCAGCAAATGGGCATCTGCCGTGCCATTGATGCAGATCCTTGCATTCTATGCCCTGATCTATTCGACAGGCTTCAATCTAGGTGATATTTACAAGGCAACGGGCCGACCGCAGGTGCTGACATTGATCGGCGCATTTAATCTGGTGCTGGCAGTGCCGATCCTTCTCGCAGGATCCTTGTGGGGGGTGGCTGGTATTGCGGGGGGGCAAGTTTTGGTTGCCTGCGTGATTTCGGCCGTGAACTGGATTGTTGCTGGGCGGCTGATCGGCGTCGGCAGTGATGTCCTTTTTTCATCTTTGCTACGCCCATTCATCGCGACCGTTGGCGGGGCTCTTGGATGTGTGACGGCGGGTTGGGCTGTTCAGGGTAATGTGTCCGAGCCCATGCGCCTTGTGTTGATGTGCCTTGCAGGTGGCCTACCCTATCTGATGTTCCTGGCCCTGCTGATGACCAGAATGTCGCCATACCGGACACGCCCCCCGGCGCAGGATCGGCCATCGGGCGGGGCAGAAACCAAAGGACCGCAATGAGGCGTGGCAAGAGATACGGCGGTGCAATCACAGCATGACATTGGTCACCTTGATCATCTTGTCAGCAGTGATTGCTTGCGGGACCGTGGTTCTGGCCCTGCACTGGCCCATGCTGGCCGTCTGCCTGTTTCTTGGCATCACCTTGACCAACACACCCGCCATTCTTGTCCATGAACACGGGTTGCCATCAATCGGCACACTGCTTGTGCCCACCCTGACGGCCCTTTTGGCCGTCCGAACCCTGTTGCGCCGCGAGAAACCCGTCACCGCACTTCGGTTACTGCCACTGATGGGGCTTTTCTTTGTCGTCATTGCCCTGCGCATTCCCTGGGTCACCAATACTGAGGCCGCAATATCCGTGGCCAGCGAACTGGCCAAAAACCTTGTCATTTTTCTGGTTCTGGTGGGCTTTCTGACCACACCTGAAAGACTCCGCATGACGGCCCGAACGATGTCAGTGACCATCGGCGGTGTCGCTGCCCTTTCCGTCTATCAATACGCCACAGGGCGCTTTGACATAAATTTCTGGGGCTACGCAAACGCCGCTTACCTGCATATCCAGGGCGAAACCCATGGCTGGCGGTTGACCGGACCTTTGCCCGATGCGAACTTCTTCGCTCAACTGCTGCTGACCACGCTGCCCATTCCAATTGCCCTGATGATTTCGGATCAACGATGGGCCATGCGCGCCCTCGCCGCGATCTGCGCCGTTGTCATTCTGGTCAGCATCGTGCTGACCAATTCACGCGGCGCGCTTCTGGGGCTTGTGGTCGTGGCATTTGCCACACTGCTTCTGTCGCACCGCAGGACGTTCATATTACCTGGCTTTTTGGTTGGCATGGCATTGGTCGCACTTGTGGGGCCGATTGCCACTTTCGAGCGCGCCTTCGCCGGGATCGAAACCGCCCGCCTGTTGCTGGGTGACGAAGACATCACGGGCGATCCGGCGGTGATCCAACGGGTGTCGGTGATGCGGGCAGCGTTGCGCATGTTTGCCGACAACCCGTTTCTTGGGGTTGGTCCGGGGCAATTCGCCACACATTATGAAGTCTATGCGCTGCGCTATGCGTTGGACATGACTGCGCCCCCCGCCGCCCACAGCCTGTATCTGGAGATTGCTGCGGAACAAGGCCTTGTCGGTTTGATCCTGTTCATGGGCTTTGTGCTGACGGCTTTGACACTTGCAGCGCGGACATTGCGGCACGGTCACCAAGATCACGCTGCGCCCGACACCTACCTGTTGCGCGCCATCATGCTCTCGGTGATTGGCTATCTTGCCACATCCATTTTTCTGCATGACGCTTACCCAAGGTTTTTCTGGGCGTTCATGGCGCTTTTCATTGCCACTTTGGCAGTAACAGCGGCTGCCTCGGACAAACGCACCCCTCTATCAAGGAGTTCTGACATGCCTGAGCATTCGCAGGAAAGGGCTGTGTCACCTGCCATCCGCCAGCCCCATACGCTCCAGTCGGCGGCGGCGGCGGCACTGCGCAAATCCATGGTTCTTATCCTGCTGGGCGCAATTGCGTTTGGCGGCCTTGCCACCTATCAAACCCTGCAAACCCCGGTGCAATACAGCACGGACTCCAAACTGCTGTATCGGTTCGGTCGTGAATATTTCCCGATCACGCCGACAGAGGTTCGGCGCAATTGGGGTGAAAACATCACAGTGTCACTCGACAATGCGCTGGCCACCGAGTTGCAATTGCTGTCGTCACACAAAGTCGCGGAAATGACGCTCGACAAGCTGGAGAACCCCAGTCTGGCGCTGGAGCAGACGGCGCCTGAAGCGGAGATGACCGATGCAGAACGGGTCACCGCCTTTTCCAAACTGCTGGACATTCGGCGGGTTCAGGGAACCACGATGCTGGGGGTTCGCTTGACATACCCAGACCCCAAAATGGCCGATCAGCTTCTGCAAACCTTTCTGGAATCCTATATGCAACGGCGGGACATGCTGTTCCACGTCGATGCATCTGCCTATTTCAGCAGCCAGCAAGAAAGCCTGAAAGCAAAGGACGAAGCTGTTCAGGCCGAATTGAACAGACTGCGCGTTGAGCGTAGCGCAGTCGAATCTCAGGCTGACGTCACCGAGTGGACGCTGACCCCGAGGCTCGATCACATTCCGGTGGACATGGCGCAGATCACCAGACAACTCTTGTGGCTCGATGGCCTGATAGATCAGCAAGAAAAACGCAGCGAGGTGTTCCGAACACGCCTGATCGCACTGGAAGCCGAGCGGCAGGATTGGGAAATGTCACGCGCTTATACCCAGTTGGTGGGCCCAACGGTGGAGATCGCGGATCGCACACCGGCTGCACGGGTCTCCACCTCCACGCGCTCCATTGCACAGATCCTCTCTGCGGCGATCGCGGGTGCGATCCTGATCTGGGGTGTATTTGCCGCGCATCTTTGGCTGCGCGGTGCAAGAGAGGAGATCTTGTTCCGTCGTGCAAGGGCTGAAGCGAACCGCAAGCCCGATGCGTAACGCGACAGATCCGGCGGATCAGATTACGCCGCCCTGCCATGTGTCAAACTTTCTATGAGGTATGAGCCCAGCGTTAAGCTTGGCTCATTGCTGTGCCAAGGATCTGCCGCCAGGTCTGCGTCAACACCTCGGGACTATAGTGATTTTGCGCCCACATCCTTGCAGCCCGTGCCATCGCATCAAGATCATATGCGCCTTGCCGAAGCAGGCGAAGCTGTTCCGCCAACTCGGCACTGGTTTCCCAAGCCAGAACATCCACACCATGTTGAAGCCCCATGCCGTACAATGCCGTCCGATGCGCAACAACAATTGTTCCGTTCAATGCCCCGACAATTATTTTGGTCTTTACACCGCCCGGCACAACCTCTGGCACCAGCATGGCCCGATAGCTTTGCACGGCTGCATCCAGGTCGTCGACATACCCATCCAAAATCACCGCATCAGAGAACTGCCCCGATTTTCCCGCCGTATGGCCGATAACGTGCAGTGACAGATCTGCCTGTCCGACATTGGCAAGAGCAGGATAAATAAGCTTGTCGAATTGCAGTACACTTTTCAGGTTCGGCCCGTAATCAAGCCCCCCCACAAAAACGAGACCCTCTGAACGTCCGGTCAGAGCGGGCAATTCTGCCGGTCCCGGCACAGCCATTGGCGCATTCCAGACCTTGCACCCAGAGGCCTTCGTCAATGCTGCGGCTTCGGTGGTGCTGACCAGGGTCGTCACATTTGCGAGCCGTGCCACCTCGATTTCGCGCCGTTGGGCCGCCGCCGCCTCGCGCCGCAGCACAGATGGCATCAGCCGCGCGCCGAACTTGAGCACAACCTGTCCGAATCTTGACTGATAGTAGCCCAGAAGATTCGACTGTGCGGTGTACCCCTCGGCAAGGTTTGCATATCTGCGAGACAGCAGATCATCGAGATCGGCCACCCAAGGAAGACCAAGGCGGGCGCCGTACTGGGCCGTGCGCAGCATATCGGTAATCACAACATCGGCCTTGCTGGTGTGCGCCAGATGGATCAGGGCGGCTTCGGCGCGACGGCTGTGGTAAAGCGCTTCGTTCAGCGAGACCGACCCCACGAAAAGCCAGCGAAGCGCACCCGGCAGCCGGTCAAATAGTGACGGATGCGGTAGAGCAACGTAGGTATTCTGATCCGTATCTGGCCCCGCGCCATGGACCTCCGGCTCTCCGAAATAGGCAATCGTCACCTGATGCCCCAGCGCGACAAGGCTTTCGATGATCGTGCGCAAAACCATCTTGCGTCCGCTCATTCTCCCACGTGGATCGCGTGTGCAAACAAGCAGCACCTTGACAGGGCGGTCCTCCAGCCGTGGATCAGTTTCAGCCGTCATGACGCTGCCTTGCTTGGGCGTAGACAGTTTTCAACTCATTGACAAAACCTGCGACATCCGTGTGCTTTCGGCTGGCCAAAGATGCTGCCTTACCCATGCGCGCCCGCAAGTCCGCATCCCCGACCAGCCGCACCAGAGCTGTCGCAAGCGGCTTGGCCTCTCCTTGGTCAACCAGCAGGCCGCAGCTGTCATCCAGCAATGTTTCCACATCACCAACCCTTGTAGAGACAATGGGAAGCCCGGCAGAAAGCGCCTCGATCAAGACAAGAGGAAGCCCCTCATGGCGCGAGGACAGGACAAAGGCATCTGCAATCTGCAACATCTGACCCAGATCGGCAACCGGGCCAGGGAAACGGAGCCGATCCCCCAGGCCCAAGTCTTTTGCCTGCTGTTCCAGTGCCAGACGGTCAGGACCGTCACCGACAATGAAAAGCAATGCCTTGGGCGCGGCCTTTATGACCTCGGCGAAGGCAGAGACAAGGATATCAAAACCCTTTTGCGGCATCAATCGTCCGGCGGCCAGCACGAATACATCCTCGGGAGCGATCCGCGCCGCCTGGCGCAATGCAAGGCGTTGCATGGGTGGCAGCGCTGTCAAAGGCCTTACCCGGTTGGCAACCGTGATCAGCAAGGTCTTCCCGGTGCGGGTTTTTTGAATTTCTGCAATTCTGGGTCCGCAGGCGATGACAACCTCTGTCAGGTGACGCAGAACCATGCGCTCAAGCCAGCTTCTTGTCAGGTCGCTGACCCTGGCGGAGTCTGACCGTTCGTTGTGCAGGGTCGTGACATGCGGCACCCCCAAGGTACGGGCCATCAGCGACCCGATCAGAGTGGCATACAGCAGATGAGTGTGAATAAGGTCCGGTGCCCAATCCGCCAATTCCCGCCGCATCCTAACCAACGCTGCGACATCCTTGAGCTGGACCCCACCCTTCGAGACGACTTCGACACCATAGCCCGCAAGACTGCGCGCGAAATCCGTCTCCGGCCCAAGATTGACGATCCGCAGAGCATGCGTTCTGGTCATCTCTGCGACCTGAACCTCCAGAAGTTTCTGCGCACCACCCATGCCAAGGTTGTCGATCATGATGAGAAGCCGGGGCACATCATGGGCGTTTCGGTTCATGGCGGTCAGACCATGTTTCTTCTGGCCGGTAGCGTCTTGCGAATGTGATCCAGCAGCACCTTGGCGTTTTTCTTCTGATCAAACTCGGCCTCAACCAGGGCGCGGCCCGCATCGGCCCATTGCGCCGCGCGAGGCAAGTCTGCGGCCATGCGGGTCAGTGCTGCAGCAAGGCCAGCCTCGTCCTCCATTTCAAACAGCAATCCGGTGACTTCGTGCAGCACAATTTCGGGGATACCGGTCAGACGGGTAGCCACCACCGGCAGGCGCGCGGCAAAAGCTTCGACAATCACGGTCGGCAATCCCTCTGTCTGATTGCGCGCCCCGATGCGGCTGGGCACCACCAGCAACGATGAGCGCAGCATCGCCGACCGCACCGCCTCGTTGGATTGTGCGCCCCGGAAGACAATGCTGCCAGACAGTTCGTTTTTCTGTGCCATCGCTTCAAGGCGCGCACGTTCAGGCCCATCACCAACAATCTCAAGGTGCCAGTGCGGCTGCCGCGCCTTGGCAAACGCGCCGATCAGCAGATCGACGCCCTTTCGGGCTTCAAGAGACCCGACATACAGGATCCGGAAACCATCAATCTTTTCCAAAGGAACCCGGGGCGCGTCATCGCTCAGATATGTGCCGACATGGATCACTTCGGGGGGCCGGGTGGCGAGGTCAGGCACATGATCCAAAATAAACCGGCGATTGTAATGGCTGATCGTGCGCACCAGATCCGCCTCGGGCAGTTTCGTCGCCAACAGGGCCTGCGTTTCGAACAGATCATGGGCGTGGCTGCTGGTGCTAAACGGAATGCGGGTCATACGCTTCACAATCCAGGCTGTCGTGGCCGGATGACCGGCATAGGCGGCATGAACATGATCAGCCTGCCATCGCGTCAGCTCTCGCGCAATCCGCAGGGATTTTGGCAGAATGAACAAGGATTTCAGCAATGTGACGGGATCACGCACACTGCCGCGCAGAATATCGAGGACGATGCGCCCCAGCGCACCCGGCGACCGCCACAGGAAATGTGCAACGGCACCAAGCACATCACGCGACGCCAGATAAGCATAGTCTCTTGCCCAAGCCCGGGTCGGCTTGGCAAAGTCGTGCAGAAGATCGTGCTTGTTGAAATGCGTCAGTGAGAAAATCAGCAATTCACACCCATTATGACTAAACTCCATCACGTCGCGCATGATGAATGTCTCCGTCGTTTTGGGATATTCGGTAACGATGAATGCAATTCGAAGAGGTCGGATTTCAGACTGTGCGGAAAATTCCTCAGGTGTCATTGCATCCCGTCAATCGCTGGATCAGCTTTAGGTTGCCTACCTAATTATCCTGATTAATAGCAGCTTGGTCTCCAAATGGCAACATACACGTGCCCCTTCCGTTCATTCGGATGCCCCGCCATCTGGAGCGTTCCTGTCATTTCCGAATGTGCTGGGCACTAACTTTAGCGAAAGATCTCGCCCTTTATATCAAGGGCCTTATCCTTGGAAATCGCAGGGTGATGATGGGTAGGGCAGCGCCATTCTTCGCCAGCTTGCGCCCCTGCCCGCTTGGAGTGGAGACCAACACGCCGTCGCACTTTCAGGCACGCATGGTTGACAATCGGGGGCCGGTGCGGCCGAACATTTCTCTTGGTCGGGCGATGCCCGGCGCGACCGAAGCCGATCTGCTCGGGGCCTTGGAGATCGCAGTCGGCATGGGCGGTGAAGCAGCGATCATCTATCCTGGCAAGGCGCTGGTTGCCTTCGATCTCTCTGATCTGCGAAAGCCTCCTTGCATCCTCAGCCCCCGTTTCGGCTCAGCCCAGCTCTTCGCGCAGGCCGACGCGGATCAGATCGGCCAGCGTCTGCACCGACAGTTTGCGCTTGAGCAGCGCGCTGAGGTTGGCCGCTGTCTTGTAGCTGACCGACAGACCTTCGGCCACGGCACGCAGATCGCCGCCTTGCGCGAGGATTTGCAGCATCTGCCGTTCCCGCGCATTCAGCACCGGGGCGGGTTTGGGGGCGGGGGCTGCATTCAACAGCGCCACCCGCCGCGCCATCGCATCGTCCAGATAGATGTCATCGGCCAGCACCGCGCGGATCGCCTTGCGGAATTCCGCCGGCAGCGCCTCTTTCGACAGAAAGCCCTGCGCGCCGCGCTGCAAGGCATGGGCGGCAAAGACCGGCTTGTCATTCATCGAAAAGATCAGGATGCGCGCGCTTGGACTGGCCACCTTCAGCGGCGCGACCAGATCCAGCCCCCAGACCTCGCGCAGCGCCAGATCCAGCAGGATCAGGCCGGGCTGATGCGCCGTGGCCAGCGCCAGCCCCTCGGGGCCGTCAGAGGCGGCCAGCACGGTCTGGAACTGCTCGGCCAGCATCTGCTGACAGCCGACATGGATCGCGGGGTGATCGTCGATGACAAGGGCGGTGCTCATGCGGCCACCGGCAGCAACAGCCCCAGTTCCACCCCGCCGCCGGGCCGGTCGGTCACGCCGAACTGGCCGCCGATCGCCTCGGCCCGTTCACCCATGCCCATCAGACCGCTGCCCTTGCGCCAGCCCTGTGCGAGCCCGCGCCCGTCATCGCGCAGCACCAGACGGATCGCCTCCTTCTGATCATGCAGGGCGCGCTGCAGGCAGATCTGCACATGCCCTGCCCCGCCATGGCGCAGCGCATTGGTGACGCCCTCCTGAATGGCGCGATAGATGGTCAGGGCGATGGACTCGCCGCCCTGCGGCAGATCGGGCGCGACCGACAGGTCGATCTGCACATTGCGGTGCAGATCCACCAGATCGCCCACCAGATCGCGCACCACATCGGGCAGCGCCATCCGGTCAAGGGTGACAGGCCGCACCGCGGCCATCACTCGGCGGTTGATGCTGCGGATGCTGTCGACATGCGACAGGATCGTATCCAGATGCGGTTTCTGCTCTGGCAGGTCCGCGCGGGCGATGGCATCGGCGGCCACGGTCAGGCCGAACAACCGCGGCCCGAGTTCGTCATGCAGATCGCGCGCAATCTGGCGGCGTTCGGAATCGCGGGCATCCAGCAACCGGCGGGCAATCTGACGGCGCGATTGCTGTTCCATCGCCAGAGTTTCGGCCAGCGCATCAATGCGCCGGGCCATCGGGGCCAGCTCTGCCGTGCCGACCCCGCCCGCCCGCGCCGACAGATCGCCCGCCTCAAGGGCACCCAGCACGCTGTTCAACCGCTGCAAGGGCCGCAGCGCCTGCCCGACGATCAGCGCCAGCAGCGCCATCTGCACCAGCGCGGCAAGCCCCCAGACCACGCAGAGCGCCGTCATATCCTCCCAGACCTCGGCGGCCTCGTCATGGGGTTCGGCCAGAACAAGGATACGCCCCGCCGCACCCTGTGGCGGAATGATCTCGACCGGAGCAATTTCGGGCGCGACCCAGCGCAGGAACCAGTCCGGCGCGGCATCGGTGTCGATGGTGGCTGGGGCCGCATCCGGGGCCGGGCCATCGGGCAGCAGGATGCGCACATGGCGCGGCTGGGCCAGCCCCGCAAGCCCGGTCTGCGCCCCGGCGGCGAGGCTCGACTGGATCAGCGCCACAGCACTGTCGCGCGCAGCCAGAACCTCGGTCCGCACGGCGAATTTCGCGTTGAGCAACAGCACCGCCCCGGCGGCGATGAACACAAGCGCATTCACCACGCCGACCCACAGCAGGATTCGCCCCTTCAAGGTGACTGTGCTCATGCGCGCCTCCCGGATCTTGGCCAGAACCCTCCCGGCTGAAGGACATAGCTACCATGACGGCGGCGCGGACCGGATAAGACTTTGGTTGCATCCGGTCCGCCGCGGGCGGGGCCGGGCCATGCCAAATCTTCCCGGCCCGGTTTTATGCGTGTTTCAGGGGGTGGAGGGGCGTGGCGGATCGGGCGGCATTGGATAAGGCGTTACGGATTTTAACGGGAATCCTTCCGAATTCCATTCATCCACACCGCCAGAAAACCAAAAGACCTGATCATGGCCATATTCGGCAATACGGCGGCTGGCATTCCAGCTGAGCCAGCAATCCAATTGGCAAAACACTACAAGGGCGCGGGTTTTATCGCCTGCGGTGACCTGGGCCAGCGACTGGCGCAAATAAGTCTCTTGCGCCGGGGTCAACTGGCCCCAGCCGACGATGGGCAGCCAGACCGCGCCGGGCAGGCTGGCATGGCTGTCAGGCGTGATCCATGCGCCATTTTTATCTATTTCATAATGCTTTAGCGGGAATACATCCAGCAGGATCGCGCCGGCCTGCGCCAGATCGCGCACCGCCTTTGCCCCGACCTGTTGCACCCCCGCAGGCGGGGCTAGAACCACCGCCCGATACTGCGCCACCCGATAGCCGGTGGCCGGATCAAACAGCGGCGCATCGCTGCCAGAGGCCATTGCGGGAATAAACAGCAATAATAGCCGGGAAAGTTTGGCACCTATTTCGGGAATTAATCTTGAGCCTGTCACCGTGATATCCCTTCTACGACTTTTGGCGAATTTGGATTGCCCGACATTTTTGCCAATTCTGACCTCGAACCGTCAATTCGACCAAGATCGCCTCAAGGAACTATTCGCCATGATCCGCCTCTCCATCACCTGTGCCACCCTGTTGATCTGTTCGGCGCAACTGGCGTTTGCGCATGGCGATACGGTGCCACAAGCGGTGGATACGTCAGGCCTGCCCGATCTGGGCGAGGCGATGGCCAGCGAGAACCCCTGGCGGACCGCAGAGGGAGATCTTCTGTTCTCGGCAGTCAAGATCGGTGCGAAAGGCTTCAACAGCAATTGCGCGCGCTGTCACGGGCTGGAGGCGATTGCAGGCGGGCTCGCCCCGGATCTGCGCTACCTTGAAGCCAGCGAATGGGGCGATGAATGGTATCTGTCGCGGGTGCTGACGGGATACGAGCAGAATGGCGCGGTCAAGATGCCGCCCTTTGCCGATATCCTCAGCCCCGAGGCGATCTGGGCGATCCGCACCTATATCGAAACCCGGCCTGATCAGGAGGAGATGACAGCCCGCCAGCCGGAGCTGAGCGCCGCCCATGCGAAGGTCGAGGCGCTGGCCGCAGGTGGGGATGCAACAGCCATCGCCGCCGAGCTGGACGCGCTGGGTGACAGTTTTGCGGTCCTGTCGGGCGCGGCGCGGTCGGTGACGGCGCTGCATCAGGCGGCACATATCCTGCGGGCCGATCCGGCCCGGGCCCCGGCAGCGGCAGAGCTGATTGCCGCCACCTTGCGGAACTGAGGCCGGGATGGGCGCGCTTCTGACAGACCGACTGCCCGGCGGCGCGCAACCCGTGTTGCAGGCCCGCACGGGCCGGGCCGCAGTGGGCGGCGACGCCTTCGACAGCGGCATGTGGCCGCTGCACCGCGAGGCGCATCTTGGCCCCGGCGCGCCGTGGCGGCAGGATCCGGCGGTGATGGTGCTGGCGCCGCTGTCGGCCGAAGATTCGGCGCATGTGCCCTTTGTGATCGACGCGACGGCACTGGCAGGCCCGGTGGGCCGGATCGTGGTGACGATTGATTACAGCCCGTTTTCCAAGGCCCTGACCTTCCACCCCGGCCGGGCGCTGCCCTTTCTGGGCTTCGGCGTGAAATATGAAACCGCCGGGGCGCTGCGGGCGTCGGTGCAGGCTGGGCCAGACCAGATCTGGCACGTCGGGGCGGCCTATGTTTCGGCGCTGGGGGGCGGGTGCAGCGCGCCAGCGGTGTCGCATGCCCGGCCCGACTGGCAACGCGGTTTCGGCGAAATGCGCGCCCGGCTCTGGCCCGACAGCGGGCGGTTGCGGCTGTGCATCCGGCATCCGCAGGATACCGGCCTCGCCGATGGCATCCCCGCCCATCACCTGACCAGCCTTGCGCTGCACGACGCGCAGGGGGCCGAGATTGCCCGGCTCGATCTGCATGAGCCCGTCGAAGAGAACCCGTCTTTCACCTTTCTGCTGCCTCCGCATCTCGCGGCGGAGCCGGTCACGCTGCATGCGCAGGATACGATGGGCAACCGTCTGTCCGGGCGGGTGGAGCCTTCGACATGACCGGCTTTCGCTCCCTTACCCGCCGATCGCTGGTGGCCGGGGCAGCAGCGGCAACGGCACTTGCCCTCCCTCGTGCCGTCGCTCAAGCGCAGCCCCGTGGTTATGACCTTCTGCCTCAGGAGGTGGCCGCGGGGCTGTGGATGATTACCGGCGCGCCCGAAAGCTTTGCCCGCAGCAATGGCGGGGCGATTGTCAATATCGTGCTGCTGGCCAGTGCCGAAGGTGCCATCATCATCGACACCGGATCGACCGCCCGCATGGGGGCCGAAATCCGCGCCTTTGCCGACCAGCGGCTGGGCGGGGTGGCGCGTGTAATCAACACCCATCACCATCCCGACCACTGGTTCGGCAATATCGCCTTTGCAGACCGCCCGATCCTCGCCCTGCCCGCGACTGGCGATCTGTGCCGCAGATCCGCGCCCGACTATGCCGCCTCGCTCTATGCACTGCTCGGGCCGTGGATGGCGGGCACCACGCCCACCCCGCCCGGCCAGCGGATCGAGAGCGACGAGTTGGTGATCGGCGGGCGCACGCTGCGGCTGCTGGCCCTGTCGGGGCACAGTGCTGCCGATCTGGTGGTGCAGGATGTTCAGACCGGCGTGCTGATTGCGGGGGATCTGCTGTTTCTGGACCGCGCGCCCAGCTTTCCCGATGCCGATGTGGCGCGCTGGCTGCGCGCGCTGGACCGGCTGGCGGGTCTGGAAACCTCAGGGGTGGTGCCCGGCCATGGCCCGTTTCACCGCTCAGGGGCCGCGCTGGCGCAGACCCGGCAGTATCTGGAACTGACCCGTGACCGGCTCGATCAGGCCGCAGCTCTGGGCCTGAGCCCGGTCGAGGCGATGGCCGCAGGCCCGGCCCCGGCCTTTCGCGCCCTTGGCGCCAATCCCGAAGAATACATCCGCACCGTCGCGCAGCGATGGGCGGATCACGAGCGCACGGCCCTGCCCGTCATCGGCGGGCTGTGATCCGGCCCCGCAAGACCAAACCGCAAGAAGTGGGCTCCAGCCCGACAGATTCACGCCAAGGAGGAGACAGACATGACCCTAATTCGCAGCCTCACCGCCGCCAGTGTGCTTGCACTGGCCTGCATGGGCAGCGCAGGCCCCGCGCTTGCCGCCGATGTGACCTGGGATGACATCCTGAACGATCATCAGACCACGGATGACGTGCTGATGTATGGCATGGGCAACAATGCCCAACGCTATTCGACGCTGAACCAGATCAATGCCGAAACGGTGAAACATCTGCGCCCGGCATGGGCCTTTTCGTTCGGCGATGAAAAGCAGCGCGGCCAGGAGGCACAGGCCATCGTGCATGACGGGGTGATCTATATCACCGGATCCTACAGCCGGATCTGGGCGCTGGATGCCAAGACCGGCAAGCGGCTGTGGAAATTCGAGGCGCGGCTGGCCGAAGACATCCGGCCCTGCTGCGATGTGGTGAACCGTGGTGCTGCGATCTATGGCGACAAGGTGTTTTTCGGCGCGCTCGATGCCTCGATCTATGCGTTGGACAAGAACACCGGCAAGGTGGTCTGGCGCGAGAAATTCGGCGATCACAAGGTCGGTTATACGATGACCGGCGCGCCGACCATCGTGAAGGACAAGGAGACGGACCGGGTCATGTTGATCCACGGCTCGTCCGGCGATGAATTCGGTGTGGTGGGCAAACTGTACGCCCGCGATCCCGATACTGGCGCGGAAATCTGGATGCGCCCCTTCGTCGAAGGCCATATGGGGGCCAAGGACGGCAAGGACAGCACGGTCACCGGCGATCCGGCGGCCCCCAGCTGGCCCAACAATGCCGATGGCAGCAAGGTCGAGGCCTGGAGCCATGGCGGCGGTGCCCCCTGGCAATCGGCCAGCTTCGATGTGGAAACCAACACCATCATCGTCGGGGCCGGCAATCCTGCGCCGTGGAACACCTGGGCGCGCACGCCGGGCGACAGCCTCTATACCTCGGGTCAGGCCTATGTCGATCCGTCGAATGGCGAGTTGATCGGCTTTTACCAGCACACCCCGAATGATGCCTGGGACTTTTCGGGCAACAATGAAATCGTGCTGTTCGACTTCACCGACAAGGATGGCAAACAGCACCGCGCCGGCGCCCATGCCGACCGCAACGGGTTCTTCTATGTGACCGATGTTGATGCGCTGTCAAAGCGCGGCGGCGAGATCAACCGCCCGACGGCGCTGCTGAATGCCTTCCCCTTTGTCGATGGTATCACCTGGGCCAAGGGCATTGATCTGGAAACCGGTCGCCCGATCGAAAACGAAGGCCAGCGCCCGCCGCTGCCGAAAGAGGGTGAAACCAAGGGTGAAACCATTCAGGTGACGCCGCCCTTCCTCGGTGGCAAGAACTGGAACCCGATGGCCTATAGCCAGAAAACCGGCCTGTTCTATGTGCCCGCCAACAACTGGACCGAAGATTACTGGACCGAGAATGTCACCTATCAGGCCGGGGCCGCCTATCTGGGCCAAGGCTTCCGCATCAAGCGGCTGTTCGATGACCATATCGGCACGCTGCGCGCCTATGATCCGGCCACCGGCGAAAAGAAATGGGAACATAAAGAAGAGTTCCCGCTCTGGGCCGGGGTTCTGGCGACGGCGGGCGATGTGGTGTTCACCGGCACCTCGGATGGTTTCGTGAAGGCCTTCCATTCCGAAACCGGCGAGGTTCTGTGGGAGTTCCAGACTGGCTCCGGCATCATCTCGCAGCCGGTGACATGGGAACTGGATGGCAAGCAATATCTGGGCATTGCCTCGGGCTATGGCGGCGCGGTGCCGCTCTGGGGCGGGGATATGGCGACGCTGACCACACAGGTCAGCCAGGGGGGATCGTTCTGGGTGTTCGAGATCCCGGACGAGCTGCTCGCCTCGGCGCAGTAATCCCTTCGGTCGGGCGGGGCCCCCAGCCCCGCCCGATCCCCCCCCCTTTTTCCGTGTTCTGAAAGGATTTCCCATGCCACAGCCGCTTTTGCCGCTGGCCCTTGCGCTGATGGTCGGCACCGGGCTGGCCACCGCCGCCCTGGCGGATGTTCCGGGCCAGCAAGCCGATTATCCCGTCATCGTTGACTCCGATCCGCCGCGCGAGGGGCCGCTGGTGCTGAATGGCTGCACGCTTGCCCCCGGTGCAGTCTGCCCCGGCGTCGATCTGCGCCATGCCGATCTGCGCGGGATCAAGCTCAACGGGGCCGATCTGCGCGGCGCGATCCTGACCCGCGCCAATTTCTTCGGCGCCGAGTTGCGCGGAACCGATCTGTCCGGCGCGGATCTGCGGGGGGCCGATCTGTCGATGACCCAGGCGCAGGGCATCAAGCTGCGCAAGGCCCGGATGACCGGGGCCAATCTGGATTACGCCCGCCTGTCGGGCGCTGATCTTTCGGGCGCCGATCTGACCGCCGCCACGCTGGAGGCGGTGATGGCCCCGAAGGCGCGGTTTGTGGGGGCAACGCTGGTCAGCGCCAATATGATGGAGGCGAAATTCTACAATGCCGATTTTGCCGAGGCGCATCTGGAGGGCAATCACGCGCCCTATGCGATCTGGGAAGGCGTGCATATGGAGAATTGCACCGGATGCCCCGTCGACTGGTGAGTGCGGCCCTGCTGGCCTGCGTGCCGGGCATGGCCCCGGCGTCGGATCTGGCCCCGGACCTGGCAGGCGGGCTGCGGGCCTGCCGCACCCTGACCGCGGCGGCAGCGCGGCTTGCCTGTTATGACGCGCTGCCCGCCGGGGCCGCCACGCTGACCTTTTCGGGCCATGGCAGCCACATCACCCCCGGTTTTCAGATCGACCAGCCGCAACGGTTGCGGTTTGAAAACACCGATGCGGTGATGGTGATCTATCTGCTGGATGCCGCCGGGGCGGTGGTACAGAACCTGCATCAGGGTGGCGTCGGCACTGGCGCATTCCTGATCGACGAACCCGGACAGTATCGCGTGCAGATCAATGCCACCGGCGGCTGGCGGATCTGGCTGGAAACACCCGAGCCGCCCGGCTGACCCGGGCCAAGGCAGGGGCCGCGCGACAGTCACGATGCGGTGAGGGGCGCAAGCCCGGCAGATGCTTTCCCACTCGGGCTGCTTTAGGGTCGCATCCAGGCGGGGGTTTCCGCTTTGCGTCTTGAACAGATGGGGTGAGATGTGATCGCGCGTGCAGCTATTTTGGCCTTTCTGGTGCTGACCGGTCCGGGGGCTGCGGAAACCGTCACCATTCGCAATGATGGCGGCGGCAATGTCACCGCCTACATCGAACGGCGGGCACAGCTGGCACGGGTGGACTCCGTCAGGATTGCGGGCAAGTGCCTGTCATCCTGCACAATCTTCACCACCCTTCCCAATGCCTGTGTCATGCCGCGCGCCGTGATCGGCTTTCACGGCACATTGCCGCGCGTGCCGTTCATCCAGATGCAGCTGGATATGAGGCTGGGCGATTTCTATCGGGGCGAGGTGCGCAGGCGCTATGCTGCGGAATGGCGGCACCTGCGCGGCGGCAATGAGATGCACGTCATCAGCGGCCGGGAACTGGCCCGGCTCGATCCCGAAGTGCGGCTGTGTCGCAAGCGGCAATAACCTGAGGGGCTTGGGTGCCCCTTGCCGCCGCCCGCATTCGGCTGCGCACTTCAGCGCGTTGGGCATCCGTGCTACGCTCGCGGCATGGCCAGCTCGTCCACCTTTCATATCCGCCAGTCAAGCACGGCACTTTTCCGTGCCCTCGTCTCGCAATACCCGGCGGTGATCCTTGTGCGCGCGGGCACGAAACGGGTGCAGCAAGGCACACGGCAGGTCACGATCACCCCGGCCTCGATCGGGGTGCTGCCCGCGCATGTGCCGCTGACGATTGAAAACCAGCCGTCTTTGACCGGGCCCTATGCCGCCAGCCTGCTGATCCCGGCAGAGAGTGTTCTGGACAGCTTGCGGAAAGAGGCCCTGCCCGACGGCGACCCCTGCAAGACGACCCGCCATGACCGCGCCCTCGCTGCGTTCGAAAGGGCGCTGACGGTGCTGGAGGATCCGTTGACGCCAGACCGGCTGCGCAACCATGCGGTGCGCGAGGTCTTGCTGTGGCTTGGAGAAGAGGGCATCGGCTTTGGTCCGGTGCGGCCGGTGTCGCTGACCAACAGACTGCGATCTGCCCTGTCGCAAGACCCGGATACGCCCTGGCGTTCCGCGGACGCCGCCCGGGCCTTGGCGGTCAGCGAAGCTACGCTGCGCCGGCGGCTTGCGGCAGATGGCACGAGTTTTGGCGATCTGCTGGTTGATGTGCGGATGACCCATGCTCTGGGCCTGCTGCAAACCTCGGATCTTGCGATAAATCGCATTGCGCTTGAGGTGGGTTATGCCTCTGCCTCGCGCTTTGCCGTGCGCTTCAAGGCGCGGTTCGGGGTCAGCCCTTCGGCCATCCGCAGCCCAACCCAGCCTGCCCGCACGGGGATTGAGCGGATCGGCACAGTCAAAGACCCGAGCGGCACCGCAGAGCAGGGGTGATCAGCCTAGGATCAGGGGGTATTCGCAACAGGAGACCCCGATGACGAAGATGCCCCGCCGTCCCGCCGTGATTGCCCTGACCCTGCTGGCACACGCATACGCCCCGCCTGCCCGTGCCGACATGACCCTGATGTCTGCCGATATTGCCGACGGGCAGATCGTGACGACCGATCAGGTTCTGGACGGGTTTGGCTGTGCGGGCAGCAATATGGCCCCCTCCCTGTCCTGGGATGGCGCGCCCGAAGGCACACAAAGCTTTGTCGTGACCGCCTATGACCCCGACGCGCCGACAGGCTCGGGCTGGTGGCACTGGTCGGTGTTCAACATCCCGGCAGAGATCACCAGCCTGCCCGAAGGCAGTGGCAGCCCTGAACATCCGCTGCCCTCTGGTGCCATCGCCGCGCGGAACGACTTTTCGCGAAACGATTTTGGCGGCTTCTGCCCGCCCGTCGGCGATGAACCGCATCACTATGTCTTTACGGTCTATGCCATGCCGCAAGCGGCCCTGCCGCTGGATGAAACCGCCTCGGGCGCGATGGTCGGCTATTATACCAACAGCGGCAGCCTCGCCCGCGCCTCGATCACGGCGGTCTTCGGGCGCTGAGGCGGCTGGAGAACATCAAGCCACGGATACAAAAGGACAGATCCATGCACCCGTCTGACCACCTGCTCACTGCCGACCAGATCGAGAATATGGAGGGCCTACACAAGACCCATTTCCTCAATCCCAATGCGGTGCGCATCAACAAATCCCTCGGGGATCGCACCGGCCTGACCGGCCTCGGCTTTCACATCATCGAAGTTGACCCCGGGCATGAGACGACAGAGCATCATGTGCATTACCACGAGGATGAATGCGTTTATGTTCTGGAAGGCCATGCCACTGCGTATATCGGGGACGCCGCGTTTGCGGTCGGTCCGGGTGATTTTCTGGGCTATCCGAAAGGCGGGCTGGCCCATTCGATCTGCAATACCGGCTCTGTGCGCTTGCGCTGCATTGTGGTTGGTCAGCGGCTCGCGCAGGATGTTGCCGACTATCCGCGCCTGAACAAACGCATCTATCGCAATGCGGGACTTCCTTGGAACCTGGTGGATCATGCCGCCATTGCAGAACCCAAGGCCGGTGCGAAATAGCGGTGTTATGCCCTGTGTCTCGTGTCGGGGTGTCCCTGCGAGAGGCAGGATCAACGGTCCACAAGACAAGAGGTGATCCATGATTTTGAGTGATGCCCATCGCAGCCCCCGCATAGATCCAACCGCACGGATCGCCCCGAACGCGGTCATCAGTGGTGACGTTGAGATCGGGCCAAACACCTCGGTCGGGTTTGGCGCGGTGATAGTCGCCGAAAGCGGGCCGGTGCGGATCGCCGGCAACTGCGTGATCATGGAAAACGCCGTGCTGCGCGGCATCCGGGGCTTTGCGCTCGACATCGCCGAATATTCGCTGATCGGCCCGCGCGCCGTCCTGAACGGCTGCCGGGTGGGGCGGGAATGTTTCATCGCCACGGGTGCCACGGTGTTCAACGGTGCCGTGATCGGCGACAGGTCAGAGATCCGCATCAATGCGGTGGTGCATCTGCGCAGTTGTCTTGCGCCGGGGACCATGGTGCCGATCGGCTGGGTGGCCGTCGGAGATCCGGCCAGAATCCTGCCGCCCGACCAGCGCGAGGAAATCTGGGACATTCAAAAAGACCTCGACTTTCCGGGGCAGGTTTTCGGTGTCTCACGAGCTGCGGCAGGAGAGACGTTCATGCCGCAGGTCGTGCCGAAATATGTCGAGTTTTTGCGGCGCCGACATGCGCTGGATGCAAACGGCGGCGACGGCCTGGTGCGAGATTGCCCCGCACCAGGGGAGCAACCTCAAGAGCCGGAATAGACCGGCGTGCGGCGGGCGATCCAGGCATCCAGCCCCTCGCGCGTGTCCTGCGTCACCGCCATGCGCGCGAATTGCTCGCTTTCAATGGTCAATCCCTCTGCGATGGTTGTGTTCAGGCCGCGGGTGACGGCAGAGATGATCCGATGCGCGGCAAGCGGGGAATGGCGGATGATCCGCCGGGCCAGCGCAAAGGACTGCGGCAACAGATCCTGATGCGGCACCACCTGATTGACCAGACCCAGCTCATAGGCCCGCTCCGGGCCAAAGCTGTCGCCGGTCAACAAAAGCTCCAGCGCGCGTTTGCGACCGGCCAGACGCGGCAGCCGCTGGGTGCCGCCAAAGGTCGGTGGAATGCCGATGTTGATTTCAGGCTTGGCGAAAAGGGCGCAGTCCGAGGCAATGGCCAGATGAACAGCTTCGGTGATCTCGCAGCCACCGCCAAAGGCGATGCCATTCACGGCGGCAATGATCGGTTTGCCGAAGGCCTCCATCCGGGCCGTCATCGTCTGCCCCCGCCGGACGAACGCCTTCACCGCGACCTCGGCCCCCCGTTTGATGCTTTCGGAGAACTCGGGGATATCCCCTCCCGCCGAAAAGGCGCGCTCGCCTGCCCCGGTCAGGATCACCACCCGGATCGCGGGATCTTCTTCGATCAGATCCAGAAGCGACAGCAACCGATCCACCATCCGGTAGTTCAGCGCATTGAGCTTTTCCGGCCGGTTGAGCGTCAGCACCGCAATATCGCCCTCCACCTTCATCAAGACAGTTTCAGTCATCGGTTCCACCTTTCCTGTTGGCATTGACTGAAGGCTAGAAGACGTGACAGCGTTAGGAAACTCACTGGTAAGTATACATGTCCGACCAACCCATCCCGACCACGCGCGACCGTATCATCAATGCGGCAAATCACCTGTTCTATGGCGAAGGCATCCGCGCCGTCAGCGTCGATGCCGTGGCCGAGAAGGCGGGGGTGACAAAGAAAACCCTCTACTATCATTTCACAAGCAAGGATGACCTGATCGCGGCCTATCTGACATCGCGCGATCAACCCAATCTGGCGCTTTTCGCCCTGTGGTTTGCAGAAGCGCCGGGCACGGTTGCCGACAAGACCGCCGCCATCTTTCTGCATCTGGCCAGAAATGCGCGCCACCCGAAATGGAAAGGCTGTGGCTTTCTGCGAACAGCGGCAGAGCTTGCGAACATGCCGGGCCATCCGGCCATGGCCATCGGATCGGCACATAAAAAGAAGTTCGAACAATGGCTTGCCACGGAATACGCGGCGGCGGGCATTGGCCAGCCCGATCTGGCGGCGCGCAGCATTGCGCTGCTGATGGACGGTGTGTTTTCAACCATGCTGGTGCATCGTGATCCGGCCTATGCCGAGGCCGCCGCCGAGACAGCGCGCCTGATCCTGACGACCATGGCCCCGAGCGTTTCGGCGCAGGGGATCAGGGGCAATTCACAATGAACATCCGGGCGTCCTGCGCCTCCTGCCGCTCTGCCTTGATCGGGGCATAGTCTGCCGACTGATAGAAGGCGCGGGCGTCGTCGAGCGTTCTGAACGCGAAGACCCCGGCCAGAGGCAAGGGTGCCACATCGCCTTCCAGATGATCCTCAACAGGCCCGAAATGCACGATCCGCCCCCCGGCCCGTTCCAGCGCAGCTTGAAACCGGGGGGCGAGACTCGCTTGTCTGGCAGGGTCGATGACCCGCAGATTGATATGGACATAGGCCGTCATGGCGCAAACTCCTGAAACGCTTGATCAAAGGGTGCCAAGTTCGATCTGGTGCAGATACAGGAACTCGGGCGCCTTCACGCCCGCTTCACGGCGGATCCTGACCAAAGCCTCGGATTCAAAGAACACTCTTGCAGCCTCCAGCGAACGCCAGCGGGAAAAGTGAACGATTTTGCGGTCGTTGCTGTTTGCGCGCAGCAGGTGATAGTCGATCTCACCCGCGTTACGCCGGATGTCTTGCGCGGCATCGAAAACCGCCTTCCACTTCGGGTAGTCCTCGACCTCGTGGATGATCAGCACATGCCCGGCATTGGCGATAGTGTGCATCTTCACGCAGCCTTCTGTGGCCGGTGGAAAATGGCCAGCTTGTTGCCATCAAGGTCGCGCAGATAGGCGAACTCGCCCCACTCCGCCCGGGGTCCGGGCGCACCGGCGCAGCTGCCCCCCAGCGACAGCGCAAGGGCGTGCAGGGCCGCAACCTCGCGACGTTCAGCCACGCGGAAGGCCAGCATCGTGCCATTGCCGGGGGTGGCCCGCTCACCGTCATAAGGCCGCACGACCATGATGGCCGCCCCGGTTTCCAGTGCGTAAAGAATGCCGTTGGGCGTCGGCATCAGCCGCTTGCCCCCCATCGCTGCGAAAAACGGGTCATAGAACCCGAGCGCATGGTCGAAATCATTCGTTCCGATGCAGGTATATCCAAGACAGGCCATCCGATCCTCCGTGATGAGCGACAGCGGCGGGGGCTGCTGCCGCGTGCCGTCATAGCCTGTCGGCCCTCTGGCCCAAACGACACAGATCTGATATTTTGCGACAATGGCAAAATCCGGTCCGATCGTCATCGTTGTGTTTCCAGGGGTGGAGCCGCTGGATGTTGCCGGGCCCGCCGCGGTTTTTGCACGCGCGCGGGCGCTGTGCCCGGATGCCCCGGACATGATCTTTGCATCGCCCGAGGGCGGCACCGTGCGGGCGGATGGCGGCCTGTCTTTCGCGGATACCGCAGCACTGTCATCGCTGACGGGTCCGTTCGACCTGATCCTGATCGCTGGCGGGACCGAGCAAGGGCTGATCGCCGCAATCCACGGGCAGCTCAGCGCTTGGCTGCGGCAGGCCGCCCCATCGGCGCGCCGCGTCGGCAGCGTCTGCGGCGGTGCCTTTGTGCTGGCGCGCGCAGGGTTGCTTGCCACGCGGCGGGCGACAACGCATTGGAGCGCCACGGCGCGGCTTCAGGCGATGTATCCCGACACCATTGTCGAACCCGATGCAATCTTCACCATCGACGGCCCGGTGTGCACCTCAGCGGGCGTCACCTCCGGCATAGATCTTGCGCTGGCCCTGGTCGAGGCCGATCATGGATCGCAGGTCGCCGCCAATATCGCACGTCAGCTTGTGGTGTTTCTGCGCAGGCCGGGCGGGCAATCGCAGTTCAGCGAGGCGCTGCGGGCGCAGGCAAAGGGCGGCAGTCTGCTGGCCGCCGCGCTGGATGAAATCCAGTCGCACCCGGCGCATGATCTCTGTGTGGCGCGCCTGGCCAGCCTGTGCGCCATGAGCCCGCGCACCTTCACCCGTCGGTTCACATTGGAAATTGGGTCGCCCCCAGCCGCGTTCGTTGCCACCGCGCGGCTGGATCACGCCAAGCGGCTTTTGCTGACCACGCATATGCCGGTGGCGTCCATTGCCTATGCCTCAGGCTATGGCAGCGCCGAGGCCATGAACCATGTCTTCCGCAACCGTCTTGGCGTTGCACCCTCTGATCTGCGCCACCGCCTGCAATCGGCACAGGCCCCCGCGGCGGATTGAAAGCGGGCGCGATGTCACCCCATGGGGGTATCATCCCAAGAGGCGGCAAATCTTGTGCCGCCTGCGATGGTCAGTGTTGCAACCACATCGGAATCCAGCAGCAACCGTTCGGCCCTGTTGGCCTTGCCATCCAGATCACTGTCCTTGGACACATCATAAAGATGCCAGCCCTTTGAGCCCTTCGTGATCATGTCGAGGTCGACAATCCCGAACTTGATCTGCTCGGCCTTTTCAGCGGGCTTGTTGGCCGCGATCTTCACCGCAATATCGACCGAGGATTTCAGGACATTCGCAGTCGTCGCCCCGATGCGGACGCCGTAAATCGCGGTCCCGTCTTTCATACCCTCCAGCCAGACCGTGCCATGGCCCCCGCCATTCGCCGCCGGGCTTTCGCCAAGCTTCGCAAAGCTCCAGTCCACGCCCAGCTTGGCGCTGCCCGAGACCTTGAAGAACACGTCCAGCGCCTTGTCGCGGATGCGGTGTTCATCATGGTCCACCTCGAAGGTCAGCTTCCGGCGGGTGCTGCCATCGGCGGCAGGGGCAACCGCTTGCTGCACGTCGACGCCCCGGATTTTCGGCTGTGGCGCGTCGCCATTCACTTCAACAGTGACCGGGATGATCGGAAAGTATTTCCGGTCCGACATCAGGCGCTGGAAATCCTCGCCATAAAGATCGGCAAGCGCGGCAAAGGCCGTTTCGCGGAAACCCGCGGCCTTTCCCGTCAGAAAACACCCCTCCGACAAGCCGTTCCTGCCACCCGAATGAATAAGAATATCGGTGCGATCCGTATCGCCCTTGCCATCCGACAGGCCGGTGCTCTGGGTCAGGGTGCCCAAGGGCCGGTCCCACCCGGACAGCGCGATGGTCTTGTTGAGCGTGGAAGAGAATTTGTAATGGCCCGAGTAGCTGTCGCTGTCGATGGGCGTCAAGGTGTCATACCACATCCCGCCGCCCTTGCCGTCCCGCAGCAAGGCAGAGAGTTCGGCATTTTCCTTGCCGTCGACCATCACCGTTCCGCGCGCAGTTCCATCCGCGTTGCGGTCAATGATGATGGCCAGCTTCATCAGCGGCATATCGCCCAGCATCTTGCCAGCCTGAAAATCGGCAACGGTCTTGGCGAATTCGACAAATTCGATCCCTTTCAGGATGACATGACTGTCGGGCGCGACCGAGGTGGCGACCGCGATGCCATCAGACGGGTCGATCAGCCGGTTCTCTGCCGCCCTGCGCTGCAACTCGAACACTTTTTGCCGCGTCGCCAGATCGCCGGTTCCGACAAGATCGAAGAAGTCGAGGATGGCCACGAAGGAATCTTCGCCCTTGCCGCCGTCGACCGTATCCGAGGGATCGGCGTCGAACAGAAAGCGGTCATCCCCCGCGCCGCCGTAATAGCTGCCTGAACCGGGGCCTCCGATCAGGATGTCATGCCCGGCACCGCCATAGATGAAATCATCGCCGTTCCCGGCAAAGATCACGTCATTGCCGCCGTTGCCATAGATCGTATCGGCCTCGCCCGGGACGGGATCGCCGGTGCCATAGGCCAGCACACCGCCATAGAACGTGTCGTTCTTCGCACCGCCGGTCAGCAGATCCGCGCCACCACCACCACTGGCCAGACCGCCGAAGGCATCGGGAAGGGTGATCGTATCATCAAGATCGCCGCCGCTGACCGTCACCGGGGCAGAGGAGAGCAGTTGCTTTAGCGTCGGCCCGAGGATGTCCCCCAGACTGGCGCCCGCGCCGCCAAGAAAAACCTCATAGCCGCCGGGCAGCGTTGCGCCCCCGACGGTCTGAGCCATATTGATTTCCGTCCAGAAATAGGTGCGCTCGCCCTCGGACAGGATGCTGCGCAGATGAAAGATCTTCAGGCTTTCGGAACTGATCGGCGGGCGATCGCCGCTGCGTTCAAACGAAAACACCCCGTTCAGATCCACCATGCTGCCCGCGATGCTGACGCGCACCACAGCAGCCCCCGCGCCCCGCTCAGGCGCGACAAGCGAAAATCTTGCGGAAAAAAGCGCATCGCCGGGAAAATCGAGTCGTTGGTCGTCTGGCCCCGATAAGGAAATCGCCATCTCAAAACTCCGTGTCAAAAAGCTGCGCCGATCATCACCAAATTGCCTGTGATCAAAGGGGATCAAAGCGCCATCTTGCCTGCGGCTCAAGCGTTTTTATGTGACACTGATCTGCCATGGATTGCCTGCGGGGCGATGTGCCCGGCAGGACCAGCAAACCGCCTCTTACAAGGGCGGTGCGGCGGTCGAGGCGCGTTCGATCAGCCTGCACCCCAGCTCGACCTTGCGCGGCACGGGGGGTTGATCGGACTGGCGGTTGCGGGCGTTTTCCTGCACCAGTGCCAGCGCCTCGGCACCGATGCGGCGCATCGGAATGGCGATGGTGGTCAGCGCGGGCGCGGTAAACTCGCCCTGCGGCAGCCCGTCGATGCCGATGACCGAAATGTCGCGCGGCACGGACCGACCGCTTTCCTGAATCGCGAAAATGGCCCCGGCGGCAAGGATGTCGCCCGCCGCCACGATCGCGGTAAAGCCTGGCCCGCTGCGCAGCGCCTCGGCCACCCGGTTGCGCGCGGCCTCCGCCGTCCAATCCTCGACTTCGAGGATATGATCGGCGCGCAGGGTCGCGCCCAGCACATCCCGCACCCCCTCCAGCCGCCGGGCGATGGTGCGTCGGCCCGGTTTGGTCAGAAACATTATGTCCCGATGCCCCAGCGCCTTCAGATGCCCCGCCGCCAGTGCCGCTGCCGAGCGGTTGCAGGGCGCGACGGAATCGATCTGCATCAGCGGATCATCGTCATTCAGCAGAACGACCGGACAGGGCAGTGAATGGGCCAGACCGATGGTCGCATCATCCACCGTCATCAGGATGATGCCCAAAAGCCCTTTGGGCTGGTCCAGCACCATCGGCGGGATCTCGGCCGGATCGGAATAGCCTTGCACCTCGACCTCGATCCCCAGCCCGCTGGCGCGTTCGCGCAACCCCTCCAGCACATGCAGGGTGAACTGGCTGCGCTGCAAATCCAGCAGCGCCGCATGCGAGGCGACCAGCAGCACGCGCGACCCGGCAGTTTCTTCGCGCAGGGGATAGCCCAGCTCTTGCGCCTTGGCGTGGATGCGCGCCGCCACGTCTTCGCGCACATAACCACGCCCGCTGAGCGCGCGCGACACGGTGGCGGTCGACAGATCCAGATCCTGCGCGATGTCGGCAATGGTCGGTCGCTTGCTGGGCATGGCTCCTCCGGGTCTCCCTCGGGCTACAATGTGCAAGAAAATTACATATTGCAAGATAAATTGCAGATATGCAGTTTTGTTGCAGAGGGGGAGATGATGAACACCGTGATTCCATCTGCAAGAGACCGCATCGACGGCACGCTGGATCTGCTGGTCACCGGGTTGACCTGCCTGTCCGACACTGGCCGCTTTGAAGAGCCGAACCTGGACGGCAGCGCCGGGGATTACATCAGCTTTGACAGCTGGGAATGGCCGCAAGGCGTCGGCATGTTTGGGCTGGTGCAGCTGTGGCGTGCCAAGGGCCATGATGCCGAACTGGGCCAGTTGATCGGCGACTGGTATCACCGCGCGCTGGCGCGGGGTCTGCCGGGCCTGAACATCAACACCACCGCCCCCATGCTCGGGCTGGCGCTTTACTGGGACAAGACCCGCGATCCGGTTCTGCATGCCGCGCTGGAGGCCTGGGCCGAGGCGCTGATGACCCGCGCAGGCCGCACCGGCTTTGAAGCCTTTCAGCACGATGTTTCGGACAAGCTGAACGAGGGCGAGCTGTGGGATGACACGCTGTATATGGTCGGGCTGTTTCTGGCCGCCTATGGCCAGGTTTCGGGGCGGCGCGAGTTGGTGGACGAGGCCGAGCGGCAGTTTCTGGCCCATGCGCATTTTCTGGCGGATCGCAAGAGCGGGCTGTGGTTCCACGGCTGGACCTTTGCCGGGCGCCACAATTTCGCCGAGGCGCTTTGGGCGCGCGGCAATGCCTGGATCACGGCGGGTTTCGTCGATCTGTTCGAACTGGCAGAGCTGACGCCTGCGGTGCGTCACCATCTGGCGGCCCTGCTGACCGAACAGGTCGAGGCGCTGCTGCCGGTGCAGGCCGCATCGGGCATGTGGCACACGCTGCTGAACGAAACCGACAGCTATCCCGAAACCTCGGCCACCGCCGGCATCGCCTATGGTCTGCTGAAGGGCGCGCGGCTGGGCTTGGGTGATGCGCGCTGGCGTGCCGCCGGTCTACGCGCGCTGGAGGCCGTGATCGGCGCGGTTGACACGGATGGCGTGGTCACCGGCGTCAGCTATGGCACCCGCATGGGCCATGACCTGCAACATTACCGCGACATTCCGATCCAGCCCACCGCCTATGGCCAGTCGCTTGCCATTCTGGCGCTGGTCGAAGGCCGCCTGCACCTGCACGAGGAGACGATCCAATGACCATGCTGCAACGCTATGGCGCGGGCCCCGATCAGATCGACGCCATGCTGACCGATGATCTGCGCGCGAATTTCATGGTCGAGGGCCTGTTCCGGCCGGGGGAAATCGGCTTTTGTTACACCCATTATGACCGCATGATCGTCGGCGCCGCCGTGCCGACCGATCAGCCGCTGGCCTTCGGGGATGGCGCCGATGTCGGCACGCCGCATTTCTTTGATGCGCGCGAAATGGGCATTGCCAATCTGGGCGCTGCCGGCTGGATCGAGATCGACGGCACCCGGCACGCTCTGGCCAATCGCGATGCGCTTTATATCGGGCGCGGCGCGCGCGCCGTGCGGCTGGGCAGCGACGATGCGGCGAAACCCGCGCGGTTCTACATGAATTCGGTTCCGGCAGGGGCCGATATTCCGCACCGGCTGATCCCCCGGGCCGAGGCCAAGGCGGTGGAATTCGGCGTCAAGGAAAAGTGCAATCACCGCCGGTTGCGCATGTATATCCACCCCGAGGTTGCACCGTCTTGCCTGCTGCTCATGGGCATCACCGATCTGGCCGAACAATCGGTCTGGAACACCATGCCGCCACACCTGCACGAGCGCCGGATGGAGGCCTATTGTTATTTCGACCTGTCGGAGGAGGATCGCGTCTTTCACCTGATGGGCCGCCCCGACAACACCCGGCATCTGGTCGTGGCCGATAGCGACATCGTGCTCTCGCCGTCCTGGTCCATCCATATGGGGGCGGGAACCGGCCCCTATGGTTTCGTCTGGGGCATGACCGGCGAGAACCAAGCCTATAGTGACGTTGACCCTGTCGCCATCAAGGAGTTGCGCTGATGACCCTGCGCGCCGGTGATCCCCTGCCCTATTGGCAGACCACACCCATGATCGAGGCGCCGTATGACGTGCCCGACAGCCCGATGCAGGGCGAGATGGATTCGACCTTCTTCCTGACCAAGGACAAGAACTACATCCCGCATACCTACCCCTGCCGCACCGCCTATATCGCCGCGTTTCGCGACAAGGAGCCGGTACCGGGCTTCGCGCCCGACTGGGCTGCGGCGCAGAACATCCTGCCGATGGGTGCGGCCTTTCTGGACCTGTCGGGTTTCTGGTTCCGGGCCACGCGGCTGTGCAACTGGCAGCGCACCGCCGTCCATGCGGCGGCGGCAGGCCCGGCGCGGCTGCGGCTGGGCATCTGCGGCGCGGCAAAGCTGTTCGTGAACGGGCAGGCGGTTGGCTGGCTGGCCCCGACCATCCGCAACGCGATGACCAAGGCCGAATTCGACGTGACCCTGCGCGAAGGCCATAACGAAATCGCCGTCTGGCAAGAGGATCTGGCCGAACGTGATGCGGTGATCCGTATTCTGGTCGAATGGGTCGCGGGTCCGGCGGCCCGTGCCGCGCGCCCTTACGGTGTGGATGATGCGCTGGTCGATGGTGTCGAACGCGCCATCGCGGCCATGCACCTGGACCGCAAACACTACGATGATCCCGACATGATCCGCCTGATCCTGCCGCGCGCCTTCCCGCAGGCGGCCCGTGCCAGTGTCGTGGTCAGCGGTCATTTCATGTCGCATGACAGTCAGGGCGTGGCGCTGGCCATCCCGCAGGGGGCCACGGCGGTCGAGATCGGCCGGGCGGGTGATTTTCCCGCCGATTACCGCTATTTCCACTTCGATCTGGACTGCGGCGGCTTTCGCACCCGTGCGACGCTGGGCGCGGAAATCTCGTGGCGCAGCCGCAGTGGTGCGGCCCCCGATACGCAAGCGGCCCGCATCGCCGAGGCGCTGGCCTGGATTGCCGCCCATGCCGAAAGCGACACCGAGACCGCGCTGGCCTGTCTGGACCAGAACGCGACCGAACGCGCCGCCGCGATCTACCGCGCTGAACTGCCCGGCATCGAGGCCTGCTTTGACTGCGCCGATTTCGCGCTGGTGCCGATGCTCTGGGGCCGGATCGTCTATGGCGACCGCATCCCCGCAGATCTGCGCAACAGGATGGACGCCGCCGTCCGCGACTTCCGCTATTGGATGGATGAGCCGGGCAATGACGTACAGTGGTATTTCTCGGAAAACCACGCGCTGCTGTTCCATACTGCCGCCTATCTGGCCGGGATGTATCAGGCCGGGGCTACCTTCCGACGCTCGGGCCGGACAGGTGCCGAGCAGCATCGCGTCGGCTACGCGCGGCTGTGCGACTGGTTCGACCATTTCGAAAGGGCCGAGATGGCAGAGTTCAATTCGTCGCCCTATTTCCCCATAGACCTCAAGGGGATGACCGCGCTTTACGCGCTGGCACCGGATGACGATATCCGCGACCGCGCGCGCCGCGCCATCCTGCGCCTGATCGAGATCGTGGCCAATTCCGCCCATCACGGCGTGAACACCGCCGCCGAGGGGCGCAGCTATGAACACTCGCTCTGCCCTGCCGATACGTCAGAGCTGACCGGCATGGCGCGGCTGCTGTGGGGGCGGGGCTGGTTCGGCGCACATGTGAACTGCCTCAGCCAACTCGCGATCTGTCTGCGCGATCATGGGCTGGCGGTCGATCCGGCGCTGAAGGACCGCGCGCTGTGGACCGGCGCGGGCGAACAGGAATGGCGCTTTGCGCAGGGCAACGCCCTGTTCGCGCGCCTTTACCATTACAAGACCGCCGATGTGGCCATGGGCAGCACCGCCGCCTATCGCTGGGGCGAATGGGGCTATCAGGAGACGCTGATCCATGGGCGGCTGGGCGATGAACCGCGCGCGCAATTCTGGATCAACCACCCCGGCGAGATGGTGCAATCGGGTTATGGCCGCCCGTCCTATTGGGGCGGCTCGGCCAGTGTGCCGCGCGTGCAGCAATATCGCGGACTGGCGCTGGTGGCCTTTTCGGGCACCGAGGGGCATCTGGGCTTCACCCATGCCTGGTTCCCGACAGAGGCCTTTCAGGACTGGCATGTCGCGGGCACCCGCGCCCGCGCCCGTCATGGCCGGGGCTGCGTCGCCCTGCGCGGCAATGGCCCGCTGACGCTGATGACCGAGGGCGGATCAGCCCATGCCGAACTGCGGCTCGCGGGCCTCACTGGCCTGTGGCTGGTGCGGCTGGGCAGCGGCGATGATGCAGCCGCCTTCGAGGCCGCGCATCCGTTGCAGGCTGTCGCGGATGGCGCGGGCAGCTTTACCGTCATGGACCCGGACTATGGCTCGGTCCGGTTTCTGGCGGATGGCCGGATCGAGGCCGAGGGCCGGGTGCTGGCCCCGCTGGACTGGACACTTGAGGGAGAGCGGCTGAGCCCGACACGTTGACAATCACGCGCGGCCATCCGTCGAGGAGGGCGGACCCGCGACCACTGGGGAGGAGGACAAGATGAAACGAGCCTGTCTGCGCACGAGCGTCGCGGCTGCGGCACTGATGATGGCTTCGGCGGCGCTGGCCGCCGACGAAGTCCGCATCATGTGGTATTCCGACGGCAATGAAGGTCAGGTCATGGCCGACCTGCTGAAACGCTTCGAGGATCAGAACCCCGACATCACGGTGGTGCTGGACAATGTTTCTTATCAAGTGGTGACCGAGCAGTTGCCGATCACGCTGGAGGCCGGCAAGGGCCCCGATATTGCGCGCACCACCAACCTCAAGGCGCTGTCGCAGCACTGGCTGGACCTGACGCCCTATCTGGCCGACACGGCCTATTGGCATCAGAACTATGGCGCGCAGGCCGACTGGCTGCGCCCCGATGGCTCGCAGGCGATCACCGGCTTCATGACGCAGATCACCCTGACCGGCGCCTTTGCCAACAAGACCCTGTTCGAGCAGGCGGGCGTGGCGCTGCCCGGCGCGGGTGCGACCTGGGATCAATGGGTCGAGGCGGCAAGCGCGGTCGCGCAAAGCCAGCAATTGCCCGCAGCCTTCTCGCTGGACCGTTCGGGCCACCGGCTGAGCGGGCCGAACATCAACCACGGTGCCAATTACATTGCCGCCGACGGATTCCCCGCGCCCGTCGACGAGGGCGTCAAGGCCTTCATCGGCAAGCTGGTCGGCTGGACCGAGAGCGGCCAGAACCTCAAGGATGTCTGGGTCAGCGCGGCGGGCGCGTCCTATCGCACAGCCTCCGAGGATTTCATCAACGCGCAGATCCCGCTGTATTTCTCGGGCAGCTGGCAGATCTCCAACCTGTCGGGCAAGATCGGCGACATGTTCGACTGGATTGCAGTCGGCAATCCCTGCGGCCCCAAGGCCTGTAGCGGCATGCCCGGCGGCGCGGGTCTGGTCGCGGTGAAATACACCGAACATCCCGAAGCCGTGGCCAAGGTCATGGACTATCTCGCCTCGGAGCCGGTGATGCGCGAATTCACCGAAAGGACCCTGTTCATCCCGTCGAACGCGGCGCTGCGTGCGGCGGGTGATCTGACATACCAATCCGAGGATCCGCAGGTTCAGGCCGCGCTGGCCGTCTTCAACGAGGACGTGAAGAACCTGACCCCCGAGGCCAACACATTGCCCGCCTGGAAATGGTCTGCCGCCTATTACACGGCGCTGGTCACCCGCACCGGGCAGGCCATGGCGGGCGAGTTGTCGCTGGACGAGGCGTTCTCCCGCATGGACAGCGATGTCGCCGAACAGGTCGCGCAGGCCCAGAAATGACCTGGGGGCGCAGTCGGTCCATTGGCGCGGTCGTCACCGCACCGCTCGGCGCGCTGGCGAACCTGCTGGATGTGCCGATGCGCCTGTGGCAACGCCTGACCGGAAAAGGCGGCATGATCGCCTTTTTCCTGCTGCCGAACATGCTGGTCTTCACGCTGTTCGTCATCGTCCCGCTGGGCATCAACATCGTCTATTCGATGACCGGCGGCACCGAACTGTTCCTGCCCGCGCGCAGTTATGTCGGCGGCGACAATTTCGACCGGCTGCTGAGCTGCACCGACCACACGACCCCCGCCACCTGCCGCGACGACCTGTTCTGGATCGCGGTGTGGAACACGGTGCAATTCGTGCTGTTGCAGGTGGTCGTGCTGGTCATCGTCGCCATGGCGACGGCGCTGATCCTGAACAGCAAGATCCGCGCCCGCGGCTTCTGGCGCGCCGTGTTTTTCTTTCCGGTGCTGCTGTCGCCGGTCGTGGTCGGGCTGATCTGGAAATGGATCTTCCAGCGCCAGGGCCTGCTGAACTACATCCTGTTCCAGTTCGGAGCCGATCCGGTCAACTGGCTCAATGAACGCAACTGGGCATTTCTTGCCGCGGTCGGGGTATCGGTCTGGGCGCATGTCGGCTTTTACGCGCTGATCCTGCTGGCCGGGCTGCAAGCCATTCCGCGCGACATCTACGAGGCCGCCGAGATGGACCGCACGCCGCCGACCCGCGTGTTTCGCCGCATCACCCTGCCGCTGCTCTGGCCCAATCTGCTGGTGGTGATCGTGCTGGCCCTGATCCGCGCCGTGCAGGTCTTTGACGAGGTCTATGTGCTGACCGGCGGCGGCCCCGGCACCTCGACCATGTATCTGACGCAATACATCTATGAGACCGGCTTTGCCTCGGTCCTGCGCAATCCCGGCGTGGCCTCTGCCGCATCGCTGTTGATGGGGGGTGTGCTGGTGGTGCTGACGCTGGTGCAACTGGGCCTGACCCGCTGGAGGGACCGCAAATGAGACTGATCCCGTTTCTGACCCGTCGGCGTGGCGGCAAGGCCTGGCACTGGACCGATATCGTCACCTGGGGCTGGCTGGCCGCCGGTCTGGTGGTGATCTTCGGCCCGGCGCTGTGGCTGCTGCTGTCCTCCTTCAAGACCCCGGCGCAGCTGGCCGAGTTTCCGCCCACGATCCTGCCCTATGCCAGCCAGACCGCGCTGGTCGAGACCAGGAGCGGGCCAAGACACCTGCCGCTGTTCACCGTCGATCTGCCCGAGGGCGGCACCGCGATCATGGCCGAGCTGAACCGCATCGGCATCATGGCGAACATGGTGCATCCCGAGACCCCAGAGCAGGTGATCAAGGTCAACATCAACGCCCGCACGCCGCTGCGCGAGATTGCCTTTGCTACCGATAACTATACGAAACCGCTGAAGGAGTTCGACTTTGGCCGCTATCTGTGGAATTCGGTCTTTGTCACCGTGGCCGCGACGCTGATCACCCTGATCACCAATTCCATGGCGGCCTTCGCCCTGTCGAAATACGAATTCCGCGGGCGCAATTCGGTCATGCTCATCATCGTGGCGACACTGATGATCCCGCTGTCGGTGAACCTTGTGCCGCTTTATTCGGTCGTCTCGTCGCTGGGTCTGCTCAACAACCTCTGGGGGGTGATCCTGCCCACGGTTGCGACGCCCACCGGGGTGTTCATGCTGCGCCAATACATGCTGACCATCCCCGACGAGCTTTTGGAGGCGGCGCGCATGGACAAGGCAAGCGAATGGCAGATCTACTGGCGGATCGTGCTGCCGCTGACCGCGCCCGCGCTGGCGGTGCTGGCAATCTTCTCGGTGGTCTGGCGCTGGAACGACTTCCTATGGCCTCTGATCGTGCTGAGCCGCAAGGAGCTGTTCACCTTGCAGGTCGGTCTCAACACCTTTGCCGGAGAGCTGAACGTGCAATGGCAATTCATTCTGGCCATGACCGTCGTGTCGATCATCCCCGTGCTGATCGTCTTCATCTTCCTGCAACGCTTCATCACCGCCGGCATTGCCGGAACCGGACTGAAATAAGGGGAACCTTCGATGGGACACATCAGGCTGCAAGACATCCGCAAGAGCTTTGGCGGGCTGGACGTGCTCAAGGGGATCGACCTTGAGATCAACGAGGGCGAATTCGTGGTTTTCGTCGGGCCTTCGGGCTGTGGCAAATCCACGCTGTTGCGCCAGATCTCGGGGCTGGACCGCCCTAGTGCGGGCCGGATCGAGATTGATGGCCGCGACGTGACCACCGTTGGCGCGGCCGACCGTGGCCTTGCGATGGTGTTCCAATCCTATGCGCTTTACCCGCATATGACGGTGCATGACAATCTGGCGTTCGGCTTGCAGAACAACAAGATGCCGAAGGCAGAAATCGCCAGCCGGGTCGCCGAGGCGGCGCGGATGCTGGAAATCGGCCATCTGCTGAACCGTCGCCCGGCACAACTGTCGGGCGGGCAACGCCAGCGCGTCGCCATTGGCCGCGCCATCGTGCGTGACCCCACCGCCTTCCTGCTGGACGAGCCGCTGTCGAACCTGGATGCCGAATTGCGCGTGTCGATGCGCGCCGAGCTTGCCGCCCTGCATGACCGGCTGAAGGCGACGATGATCTATGTGACGCATGACCAGATCGAGGCGATGACGCTGGCCGATCGCATCGTCGTGTTGCGCGGCGGCCAGATCGAGCAGGTGGCAACCCCGATGGAGCTGTTCAACCGCCCCGCGAACCGCTTTGTCGCGGGGTTCATCGGCGCGCCCAGCATGAATTTCCTCAGCGTGGCCGAAGCGGCGGCGCTGGCCCCGGCCATGGCGCTGCCCGAAGCGGTCACGACCGTGGGCATCCGCCCCCAGAACCTGCGCCCCGCCGACACCGGCATCGCGCTGACGGTCGATCTGGTCGAGGCGCTTGGCACCGAAACGGTGATCCACGGCCATCTGGCCAGCGGCACCAAGATGATCGTGACCCGTGCAGGCCAGCTTCCGGCCCATCCGGGCGAGCTGCTGCATTTCACCGCCGAGCTGGGCAAGCTGCATGTCTTTGACGCCGCAGACCGCCGCATTGATCTCTGACAGGAGCAGGCCATGATCCCCCATCCTTTCGATCTGACCGGCCGTGTGGCACTTGTCACCGGCGCAAATACCGGCATCGGGCAGACATTGGCCGTGGCGCTGGCTGCGGCGGGTGCAAGCCTTGCCCTTGTCGGCCGCTCGGCCATGGACGAGACGCGCGCCCTGCTGCAAGGGCCGGGCCGCGTGCACGAGATCCGCGCCGACCTTTCGACCAATGCGCCGCTGCAAGCCGTGGTGGCGGAGACCCTCGCCACGCTGGGCGGGCTGGACATTCTGGTCAACAACGCGGGCATCATCCGCCGCGCCGATTCCGTCGATTACACCGAGGCGGATTGGGATGCGGTCCTCGACACCAACCTGAAATCGCTGTTCTTTCTGTCGCAGGCGGCGGGGCGGCACATGATCGCGCAGGGGTCGGGCAAGATCATCAACATCGCCTCGCTGCTGTCGTTTCAGGGCGGCATCCGCATCCCGGCCTATACGGCGGCAAAAAGTGGTGTGGCAGGGGTGACGCGGCTGCTGGCCTGCGAATGGGCGGCCAAGGGCGTGAACGTCAACGCCATCGCGCCGGGATATATCGAGACCAATAACACCGAGGCGCTGCGTCAGGACGAACAGCGCCGCACCGAGATTCTGACCCGTATCCCTGCGGGGCGCTGGGGCAAACCCGCCGATCTGGGCGGCGCGGCGGTGTTTCTCGCCGCCCCCGCCTCGGATTACGTCAATGGCGTGGTGCTGCCTGTCGATGGCGGCTGGCTGGCGCGCTGATGACCCGCGCGCCCCGGATCGCCTGCATCGGCGAGGTGATGATCGAACTCGCGCCCGCCACGCCCGAACTGATGCGGCTGGGCGTGGCGGGTGACACCTATAACACCGCCGTCTATCTGGCGCGGCGGATCGGGCCCGGGGCTGTCGCCTATGTCACAGCACTGGGTGATGATGCGCAATCGGACCACATCATCGCGGCCCTCACCGCCGAGGGCATCGCCCCCGATCTGGTGGAGCGCGTGCCGGACGCTGTGCCGGGGCTTTACATGATTACGCTGGATCCGCGGGGCGAACGCAGCTTCAGCTATTGGCGGTCGCATTCGGCGGCGCGCGGCCTGTTCTCGCGCCCCGGCGGGTTGCGGCCACAGCAGCTGGACGGGATGGAGATGATCTATCTTTCGGCCATCAGTCTGGCAGTGATCACGCCCGAAGCGCGCGACCGGCTGTTCGACTGGGCGCAGGGCTATCGGCGGGCCGGTGGCCGCATCGCCTTTGATTCCAACTATCGCGCCCGGCTGTGGCCAGATGTCGAAACCGCACGGCACGAGGTCGCGCGCTTCTGGTCGGTGACCGATATCGCCCTGCCCTCGCTGGACGATGAACAGGCGCTGTTCGGCGCGGCGACCGAGGCGCAGGTCATCCGCCGCCTGCACGAGGCCGGAGTGCGCGGTGGTGCGCTGAAACGCGGCGCGGCGGGGCCGGTGGCGCTGGACGGCAGTGTGCTGACGCTGGCCCCGCAGCCCGAAATCCCCGTGATCGACAGCACAGCGGCGGGCGACAGTTTCAACGCGGGCTTTCTGGCGGCCCTGCTGGCAGGCGAGACGACCGCCGCCGCGATGGCCGCAGGCCACAGCCTCGCCGCGCGGGTGATCGGGCATCGCGGCGCGATCATGCCCCGCCAAACTGACCAGCCCGCCTAGCCCCCGGCAGGCATCACCCGCGCTTACAGACGGCCTGCCCTCTCCCGCACCATGGCGAGGAAGGCCGCAAATCCGGCTGAAGGGTTGCGCCGGCCGGGATAATAGAGGCTGAAGCCGGGGCGCGGCGGGGTCCAGTCGGCCAGCAGGCGGATCAGACGACCGGCGGCGATGTCTTCGGCCACATCCTGTTCGATGAAAAAGCCGATGCCCGCGCCGTCCAGCACGGCGGCGCGGGCGATGGCGGCCTCGTCCAGCGTCAGGCGGCCTCTGGCGTCGACCAGAACCTGTTCGCCGTCCCGCTCGAACGGCCAGCGGAACAGCGCCCCGTTCGGCAGGCGCACGCGGATGCAGTGTTCTGCCGGAAGGTCGCCGGGGGTCATGGGTGCCGTATGTGCCGCCAGCCAGACGGGGGCGGCGACAACGGCATAACGCTGCGGGCTGCCCAAGGGCAGCGCGATCATGTCGCGCGGCACCAGATCGGCGGGACGGATACCCAGATCAAAGCCTTCGGCCACGATATCGACCAGCCGCCCCTCGGTCACCAGATCGACCTGCATGTCGGGGTAACGGCGCAGGAAGGCCAGCACCAGCGGCGCGATTTCCCGCCCCGCCTGAACGGAGGCGTTGATGCGCAGCAAACCCGTCGGCGTCTCGCGCTGCGACCGCGCGCCCTCCATCGCGCCACGGATCTCGGCCAGCGCCGGGCCGACCCGTTCGACAAAATCCCGCCCGGCATCGCTGAGCGCGACACTCCGCGTGGTGCGGTTGAACAGGCGCACGCCAAGACCGGCCTCCAGCCGCCCGATGGTATGGGACAGCGCGGTGGTCGACATGCCGAGGTCAAGCGCCGCCGCCCGGAACGATCCCCGGCGCGCGACGGCCAGCACCGCCTCCAGACCTTTCAGCCCCGCATCCATCATTGTCCCGTTTTTGTCATCCTGAGATGCCGATTTATCCCGATTATTCTTGCACTCGTCGAGCCTCATATTCCAGTGGCAAGACAAGGAGCACCGCCATGGACCTTCCGACCCCGATCCGCACCTATTTCACCGCCCTGCCGCCGCAGGATGCCGCAGCCTTTGCGGCGGCCTTTGCGCCGGATGCCATCGTTTACGACGAGGGCCGCACCCATCGCGGCCCGGAGGACATCTGCGTCTGGTGGCAGGCCGCCCATGCCAGATACCGCCACCGGGCCGAACCGCTGGATCTGGCCGAGGGGGCGGGCAAGACCGTGGTGCGCGCGCGGGTCAGCGGCGATTTTCCCGGCAGCCCGGCTGTGCTGCGCTTTACTTTCGGGCTGGCGGGCGCGCGGATCACCGATCTGGAGATCGGCGCATGACCGGCTTTCTGACGCTGACGGGCAAGCGCGCCCTGATCACCGGCGGCACGCAAGGCGCGGGTGCGGCCACCGTGGCGCTGTTCCGAGACCTTGGGGCGCAGGTGCTGACCAGTGCCCGCACGCAGCCCGCCGACCTGCCGCCCGAGATCTTCGTCGCCGCCGATCTGACCCGCGTGCAGGGATGCGAGACGCTGGCCGAGGCGGTGCAAAGCCGCATGGGGGGCGTGGACATCATCGTGCATATGCTGGGCGGTTCCACCGCGCCCGGCGGCGGCTTTGCGGCTTTGGGCGAGGCGGAATGGCAAGCCGAGCTGAACCTGAACCTGCTGCCCGCCGTGCGGCTGGACCGCGCACTTGTGCCGGGCATGGTGGCCCAAGGGTCGGGCGTGGTGATCCATGTCACCTCGATCCAGCGCCTGTTGCCGCTGCCCGAGGCGACCACCGGATATGCAAGCGCCAAGGCCGCGCTGTCCGTCTATAGCAAGAGCCTGTCGAAAGAGGTCGCGCCCAAGGGCGTGCGGGTCGTTCGCGTGGCACCCGGCTGGATCGAGACCGAAGCCTCGGTCCGGTTGGCCGAACGGCTGGCGGTAGAGGCGGGCACCGATCTGGCGGGCGGCAAGCAGATGATCATGCAGAGCCTTGGCGGCATCCCCCTCGGTCGCCCATCAACGCCTGCCGAGGTCGCGAACCTGATTGCCTTCCTCGCCTCGGACCGCGCGGGCAGCATCACCGGCACGGAATATGTGATTGATGGCGGCACGGTGCCGACGGCGTGAAACGGGAAGTTGGGGTCATCTGTCCCGGCCAATCGGGCCAAGATGGGTCACACCGAACCCGGCCTCGGATTTCAGCCCATAGCCGAGGGCACGATCCACCCCGATATGCGCGAGCCAGAGGGCGGCAATTGGCAAAACGGACGGCGTGAGGAGAAGTCCGAGCGCCGTCAGCAGCAGCGGCAGGGCATAGCTATGCGCCACATTGTAAAGCCGCGCGCCAAACCTTGGCCCCCAGGCATAGGCGAGGATCGTGAGGTCGGGTGCGAGGGCGGTGATGGCGATCTGCCAGCCCGTCGCCGCGCAGACCCAGGCGCCGGTTGCACCGACAAGGGCCATCAACAGGCCTTCGAGCCGCAACAGGCTCCGCAATTTGGGGTCGAGCGGGGCGCGCATGGCCTGCCCCCTATCGCCAGGCTGTCATGGCGATCATCGAGATCGCTTCGGGGCGCCCGACGCGCTCCCGCGGATCAAGCCCGATGTCGCGCAACAGCCGGTTGTCCAGATGCCGCGTCGCGGTCACCCTGCGCTTGCGCTGCCACCAGAGGGCTAGGGCCGGAGGCGGGAGCAAGTGGAGCAGGGTCGCAAGGTCTGACCGGATCAAGGGAAAACTCATGGGTTTCATTGTCTTGCCTTCTGGTTCAGGGGTGCAGGGTATCGCCGGATCACGAGCGGGACGAGCCGAGGGCGAGGGTTGCGGCCAGAATCGTGCCCAGAACCCCGAGGATCTGCACCGGGTTCACCGGGCGCGCCGCAAAGCCGAACAGGCCAAACCTGTCGGTCAGCACGGCCATGACCATCTGCCCGACAAAGACCAGCAGCAGATAACTTGTCGCGCCGATGCGTGGCGCGATGACAATCGCCCCCGTCACAAAGAACGCGCCCAGCAACCCGCCGGCCCATGCCCAGATCGGCAGCGCGTGCAGGGCAGCCGCAAAGGCGCCTTGCCGCAAGGACGAAAAGCCGATCACGATCAGCACCACCGATGCAATCGCCATCGACGCGCCCGCCGCCACCAGCGGGTTTTCCAGCCGGACGGCCACCATGCGGTTCGCCCCGGTCTGGATCGGGATCAGCGCGCCCGCCAGCAGCGGCAGACCGATCCACACAAAAGATTGCCACGACATCCCGTTCCCTCACTGTCTGCATCCCGCGGTGATAAATCATTGATTGAGGGAATTGAAATTCGGGTTTTATATGTCTTAAATTCACAAGATGAATAATCTGCGCGGCATCGACCTCAATCTTCTGGTTGTCCTGCATGCCCTGCTGGACGAACGGCATGTCTCGCGCACCGCGCTGCGCCTGAACATGAGCCAACCTGCGGTCAGCCATGCCCTGACGCGGCTGCGTGCCCTGTTCGCAGATCCGCTGTTCCTGCGCGCCGGTGGCGGCTTGCAGCTGACGGCGCGGGCGCGTGAATTGCAGCCGCTGCTGGCCGAGGTGATCCGGCTGTCGGGCACGCTGGTCGGGCAGGACAGCTTTGATCCCGCCAAGGCCGAGCGGGTGTTTCGGTTGGGCATGTCGGACTATGGGGCGCTTGTGGTCTTGCCCGCGCTGATGCGGCGGCTGCGCACCGAAGCGCCGGGGGTTGCGCTGCATGTCAACCAGTTCGGTCGGGCGGACACCATCGACCGGGTGGCAAATGGCGTTCTGGATCTGGCCCTCGGGGTGTTTCCGGGCGCGCCGGGCAACCTGACCTTCCTGCCGCTGTTCCGCGAGGAGTTCATCTGTCTTGCGGATGGCGACCGCATCCCGCAGGAGCTGACGATGGCAAGTTACCTCGCGGCGGCGCATGTGTCGGTTTCCATGCAGGGTGAACCGGATGGCGAGGTGGAACAGGCGCTGCGCGCAATGGGCAAGACCCGCCGGATTGCGCTGGTGCTGCCGCATTTTGCACCCGCCTTGGCGATGCTGCCGGGATCAGACCTGATCCTGACGGTCGCCCGCCGGACCGCCGCCGTCGCGGCTCCCGCAAACACGCTGAAAACCTTCGCCCCGCCGTTTCCGATCCCGGCCTTTGACTATGGGCTGCTGATGCGCTCCACGGCGCAGCGTGACCCGGCCTTGGGCTGGCTGATCCGGGCGATCCACCAGACCGTTGCCAGCGGCCCTGACGGGCCATCCCTTCCGCCCTGCCCCGCCGACCCCTGAAACGCGCCGGGATCATTCTGCGCTGCCAGGGCCTGTCCGCGCCATGCCGGGCATGATCGGCAACTGGTTCGACGATTTCAGCTCGCGCAACGAGAGGTTCGAGCGGATGCTGGTGACGCCCGGCAGATGCCGCAGCACGGTTTCAACGAAACGGCTATAGTCATCCAGATCCCTTGCGACGACGATCAGCAGGTAGTCCGCTTCCCCGGTGGTATTGTGGCAGGACAGCACATTGGCGCAGGCCTGAACCGCGAGGTGAAACGCCTTGGTGACTTTTTCATCATGCTGCGCGCAGCCAAGCTGCACGAAAGCCATGACCCCAAGCCCGAGCGCGCGCCGGTTCAGGACCGCCTGATAGCCTTCGATGATGCCGCTGTCCTCCAGACGCTTGAGCCGACGCCAGCAGGGTGTTTCGCTCATCGACAGTTGCGCCGCGAGCCTGGCGTTCGAAAGCCGCCCGTCGCTTTGCAACCTTGCGAGGATTTCTGCATCTATCCTGTCGAGATCGTGCATTGCGAAAGACTCCTCCGCGTTTTCTAACATTTCTGGCAGAGTGCTTCGGAAAGTGCGGAATGGATAGGGATTTTGGCAGGGTTCTTGCGGGCATCTGCCGCTATGATTGCGCCATGGTCGATGCAACACCAGCCAAATGAGAAAGCCCATGAAAGCCGTCATGTTCGAAGCCTTCAACGCCCGGCCAAAGCTGGTCACCCTGCCCGACCCCCGGCCCGAACCGCATGGCGTCGTGTTGAAGGTCGAGGCAACCGGGGTCTGCCGCAGCGACTGGCACGGCTGGGTCGGCCATGACAGCGATATTGTGCTGCCGCATGTGCCCGGTCACGAACTGGCCGGGGTGATCGTGGCCATCGGCAAGGATGTCACGAAATGGCGGGTGGGCGAGCGGGTGACCGTGCCCTTCGTCGGCGGCTGCGGCAGTTGCCCCGAATGTCACGCCGGTCATCAGCAGGTGTGCCACGATCAGTTTCAGCCGGGCTTTACCCATTGGGGTTCGTTTGCCGAATATGTCTCGATCCACAAGGCGGACCTCAATCTGGTGGCCCTGCCGCAATCGGTCGATTTTACCACGGCAGCCAGTCTGGGATGCCGCTTTGTGACCTCCTTCCGTGCGGTGGTCGATCAGGGCAAGGTGTCTGCCGGGCAATGGGTGGCCGTGCATGGCTGCGGCGGTGTCGGCCTTGCCGCGATCATGATTGCCAATGCGCTTGGCGCCCATGTCGTTGCGGTTGATATTGCCGAGGACAAGCTGGCGCTGGCGCGAACGCTTGGCGCCGCCGCCACCATCAACGCGCGGTCCGTCGCCAATGTCGTGGAGGCGGTGCGCGAGGTCACGGCGGGGGGTGCGCATGTCTCGCTCGATGCGCTTGGCCACCCGGAAACCTGCTTCAATTCGGTGCTGAACCTGCGCCGTCGTGGCAAGCATGTGCAGGTCGGGCTGATGCTGGGGGATCACAGCACGCCTGCCGTGCCGATGAGCCGGATCGTGGCGCATGAGCTGGAGATTCTGGGCAGCCATGGCATGCAGGCGCATCGGTATGATGCGATGATGCCGATGATCCTGTCCGGCAAACTGAAACCGGAGCTGCTGGTCGGCAAGGAAATCAGTCTGGAAGAGTCGATTGACGCCCTGATCTCCATGGACAGGTTTCAGGGCACGGGCACAACCGTCGTCACCCGGTTCTAGGCGCGCGGCCGCAGCCAAGCCTGCCGGCCCCCCCTCACCCGCCCAAACGGGCGCGGAGTTGATTTTGTTCTCTTTATGTTCTATATTGGGGGCAGGATTCGCATGGGAGACCGATCATGGACGCTGCCCCCTTTGCCCTGCCCCCAACCGAACGCCAGATCGCCTATGCGCGATCTCTGGCGCTGCGCAACCAGAGCCTTTTACCCTGGGAGGTGCAGCAGGATCGCCGGTCGCTCAGCGCCTGGATCGAGGCGCAGGCGAAGCTGCGGCCCGCCGACACAAGCCATCCCACCTCAAAGCAAGTGGCCTTTGCCGAACGGCTGACGCGGATCAAACGCCGCGCCGTGCCGGATGAATGTTTCCGCGACCGGCAGTTGCTGTCACGCTGGATCGACAGCAACCGCTGAGGGTTTGGAAGGTCGAACCGCCGGCCTGCTTGCACGCGATCACGACCCTGTCGGGGATGGCGGCCTGCTCACAGGCCAAGGTCGTTGAGGGCCTTGCGCATGACCTGCGGATCCACATCAACGCCAGTCCAGTATTTGATGCCGATCACCCCTTGTTGCACCAGCATGGCCAGCCCGTCGACGGTCCGGCACCCTCGCGCCTGCGCGGCTTGCAGCAGGCGCGTGTGCGGTGGGTTGTGGATGCCATCGGCCACCACCATGGCCGGGGTCAGGCTGTCCGTATCAAGATCGGGCATGGCATCGACATCCGGGAAGAGCCCGACCGAGGTGGCATGGATCACGATGTCAGTGTCTTGCGCCACGGCAAAGCGCGGAGTCCAGGGCCGGTAATACGCCTGTGCCTCTGTGCGGCTGTTCAACAGGTCTGCAACCGCCTGCCCGCGCGCCGCACTGCGATTGACGATGGTGATCCGTGCCGCGCCGGCCAAAGCCATCTCGACCGCCACCGCCCGCGCGGCACCACCCGCCCCGAACAGCACCACCGCCTTGCCCTGCGGATCGACAACCCTGCGCAGCGCCGCAACAAAACCGCGCCCGTCGGTGTTTTCACCGATCAGCCGATCCCCGTCCCGCACGATGGTGTTCACGGCGCCGATGATCTGCGCCGATTGCCCCAGACCATCCAGATGGTCGATCACCGCCACCTTGTGCGGGATGGAGCAGTTGAAGCCGCGCCAGCCCATCGCCCGCGCGCCGCGCACCGCATCGCCCAGATCCGCAGGCGCGACCTCCACATTCAGATAGCGCCAGTCGAGCCCGTGATGCGCGAAGGCAGCCTCGATCATGGCGACGGTGGGGTTTTCGGCAGCGGGCTGTGCGAAAGATCCGGTGATCGGCAGAAGAAAGGTCATGGCTCTGGTCCTTGTCGGTCAGGTGGCGCGCGTGCGGCGCAGATGCGCCCCGACCCGCAGCGCCTGCGCGGCAATGGTCAGGGCAGGGTTCAGCGCGGCGGAAGACGGGAAGAACCCGCCATCCACGACATGCAGGTTTGGATGGTCATGCGCGCGGCACAGCGCATCCAGCGCCGAGGTCGCCGGGTCATCGCCCATCCGCACGGTGCCGCATTGATGCGACGGCGCCTGAATGCCGAACCCATGGCGCAGCACCAGCGGAAATCCGGCCCGGCGCAGGACCGCCCTGACATGCCGGACAAAACGATCATGCGCGCCACCGCCGCCGGGGCGATAGTCGACCATGACGCGGCCATCCGGCAGCAGCCGCACCCGGCTGTCGACATTCGGCAGATCCTCCGACATGGCCAGCACATCCACCGTATGACGGCCCAGCCAATTGGCCAGCGGCAAAGGCGTGCGCGGATAGGCGGCGCGGATCATCGCACCCTGAATATTCCCCAGCATCTGAATATTGCCGCGTGCATCCGGGTCATCCGGCAGGCCGTGATAGAAATCGTTCAGTGACAGGGTTTTGGGAAAGCGCGTGCCGTTCACGGCAAAGGGATTGACTGCCATCAACCCGGTCAGGTGATGGTTCATCAGATAACGCCCGACCACGCCCGACCGATTGGCAAGCCCGTCCGGGGCCGCCTCGCAGGCGGAGCGCAGCAGGATCAGCGCCGAATTGATCGCGCCCGCGCTCAGCACGAAGGTCGGCGCTTCCACCCGCAGCACTTCGCCCTGACGGCGGACCTCTGCCGCGACAATGCGCCGCCCGTCCTCATCCGCGATCAGGCGCAGAACTTCGGCCTGACGCTCCAGCCGCACATCGGGATGCGCCAGCAAGGGGCGCAGCACCCGGGTTTCCGCATCGCCCTTGGCCCCGAAGCGACAGACGAAGGCATCGCAGGTGCCGCAGCGCTGACAGGTGCCGCCGGGGCCGTAATCCACCGCAGAGGGCATGTGAAACGGGCGCAGCCCCTGCGCTGTCAGCTGCCCCGACAGCGCGGCAATCACCGGCTCATGCGGGATTGCGGCATGGGGAAACGGCTCACGCGGCGGCTCTGTCGGGTCAAGACCGGCCTGCCCGCGCACGCCATACAGCCGTTCTGCCTCGGCGTAATGCGGTGCCAGATCGGCATAGCGGATCGGCCAGGCCGGAGAGCGCGCGCCATCCATCACGCTGTCCTCGAAATCGCTTTCGCGAAACCGGAACATCGCGGTGCCGTAAAACTTGGTATGGCCGCCGACGTAATAATACTGGCCCGGCCGGAAGGCGACGCCCTCCGGCGTGAGCCATGTGTCGCGGGTCTTGTAGCGCTGCTGGCCAAACACCGCTTCGGCATCGCTGTTCTGCGGCTCGTCAGGCAGAAAGTCGCCCCGTTCCAGGATCAGGATCTTCGCGCCGCTGCCGGCAAGCTGATGCGCCACGGCGGTGCCGCCGACACCCGAGCCAATGATCACGATATCCGCCGTCAATGTCTGCATGACGCCCCCCTTTGCCCTGTCAGGGTGCCAAACCGCAGCCCGCCGCGCCATTCCCCAAGGCCGCACATCCTTGTATGATTGCCGCATTCAGACGGAACAGAGATACGTAATGCCCATAACACCGCCCTATTTCGAGACAGTCCGCATCCCGCCGGACCGATCGCTGCTGGTGTTCGACCGGCAGCTGCCGGAGTTTCCGTTCAACTGGCACTATCACCCGGAATTCGAGCTGACGCTGACGGTGGACAGCCGCGGCATGCGGTTTGTCGGCGATCATGTCGGGCAATATGACGACGGCGATCTGGTGCTGATCGCGCCAAACCTGCCCCATGCCTTTCAGTCACAGGCGCTGATCGGCACCGCGCCGCAGCATCGGGCGGTGGTCTGCTGGTTCACCCAAGACTGGGCCAGCGGTCTGAGCGCGGTCATGCCCGAACTGGCCCTGGTGGCCGCCTTGCTGGCACAGGCGCGGCGCGGCCTTCGCTTTGGTGCGGCCACCACGGCTCGGCTGCGCCCGCAGATCCTGCATCTCGGGCAGATGGACGCCATCCGCCAGGTGATGACGCTGCAATCCCTGCTGGTCGCCCTTGCCGACGCGCCGGACCGGACACCGCTGGCGACGGGCGAGGTGACGGTCAGCGATCTGCCGCGCGACCGCGCGCGGCTGCAAAAGGTGCTGGACCACCTCCATGCGCATTACGACCAACCGCTGCGCCTGCACCCGATCTGCGAGCTGGTGCATCTGACCGAAAGCCAGTTGCAACGCGTCTTCAAGCGCAGCGCGCGCATGTCGATCAGCGCCTATGTGCTGCAACTGCGTCTGGGGCGCGCCTGTCAGATGCTGGTGCAATCCGATCTGCCGGTCGGGCGCATCGCAACCGACTGCGGCTTTTCCGACGCCGCCGATTTTGCCCGGCGGTTCAAAGCCGTGCGCGGCGTCACCCCCTCCGGCTACCGCGCGCGCTTTCGGAGCGTGTGAGGTGGGATGGCTCGGGTTTGAGGCCAACCCGGATGGTCAGCGGACGCTGTCAGTCAGAAAGAACCTCAGGGTCAAACTCCATGGTTGAACCTGCCAGCCGAAGTCTGGCGCAGTCAGCATGAGAAGCGATGGTTTGGATTGCATCTGTATCGCGAAATAGGCTTGTCACGGTAATCCTGACTGCATGAACATCGTTCAAGTCGATGGCGTTGCCGCAAAACCAACACGTATTATTCACCACCATGAATGCTCCAGATCTTGCTGATCGAGGCAGACGAGCTGTCCGTTTGTCTGATGCAAGCGACCGCTCAGTCCCACACCCCCTCACCGCTCCATAGCCCCCTTCCCCGCAAGGATATGCGGGCGGAGTTTGGTGAGGCGGGACTGGCGGGTTGCGCTGGTTTTCGCCGTGCCGAGGTGGATCACATAGCTTTTCTGGCGGCCCGGTGTCAGGCGGTGAAAGGCCTCGGCGAGCGTGGGATCGGCGTCGAGTGCCTCGACCAGTTCTTCGGGCAGATCCAGCGCGCCTGCCACCTTGGGCGGTTTGATCCCGGCCTCGGCATAGCCCATCGCCTCGGTCAGATAGGCGGCGATGGTCGGGGCCATGGCCTCGATCTGCGCGCGGTCGGTGAAGCGGAATGCATCGGGGTGGGCGCTGTTCGGCCCCTGCCGTTGCAGGATGCCCTCGGGATCGGTCATCAGCGCGGCGTTGAAAAAGCTCAGCCGGACATCGCCGCGAAAGGCGCCGATAATCGCGATATTGCGCCCGGCATGGACATAGCAGGGGTGGCCCCATTTCGCCGTTTCGGTCAGCCCGGCGGCAAGGCAAAGGCGGCGCAGCGCGGCCAGACCCTCGGCCCAGAGCCGCGCCGAACAGTCTGCCGTCGCAAACCGGGCGCAGCGCCCGCAACCATCCCGGAAATAATCGGTGATATCGGTAATCATGCGAAGATCCCCCAATGCAGGCTAGCGCGCCGCCCGCTCTTCCACCGTCTGGCGCAGCGCGGACAGCAGATCGTGGAAGCGGTCGCCCTGCACGATGACATGATCACGCAGCGCCGTCGCCGCCGCTTCGGGATCGCCTGCCCGGATCGCCGCGACGATCTGGTCATGTTCGTTGAACGAGCGCGACATGCGGTTGCGCACCCGCAGCTGCATCCGCCGGTAGGGTTGCAGCATGGCGTGCAACCGGGCGGCCTCCTGTTCCAGAAAGGCATTGTGGGTGGCGCGGTAGATGCAGTGATGGAACAGCGAATTGTGCCGGTAATAGCCTTCGGTATCGCCCGCTTCCGCCAGTTCGTGGCAACGCTGATGAATCGCCTCGAACTCGGCCATCTCGGCTTCGGTGATGCGGCGGGCGGCCAGGCGGCCACAGGTCGCCTCGGCTTCGGCCATCACCTCGAAGCGTTCGGTCAGCTGTTCCGCCGTCCAGGTGGTGACGAAGGTGCCGCGCTTGGGCATCACCCGCACCAGCCCCGAGGCTTCCAGTTGATACAGCGCCTCGCGGATCGGCGTGCGTGAACAGTCGAACTCGCGTTCCAGCGCCTCGGGGTCAAGCCGGGCGCCGGGCGCGTAAATGCCTTCGACAATGGCATTTTCCAGGGCGTTCCTGATCCGTAGGGCATTGGGAATCGTGCGCATCCGACCCTCCTTCCATCTGTGCAGAAGCTTACGCCACCTCGGCCATGATATCCATGTGCAACCTTGTTATATACAACAGAAGTGTCGAAGCGTATAACACACTCAGGGAGATTCGCACCGCTTGGGAGGGTGGTGCGAAGCGCAGCCGGAACACCCGGCGCGGGCGATACCAGGGAGAGGAGCCACGCATGTCACCACATCTGATTTCTATATATGCCTTGGGTGCGATGTTCGTTGTCGCAACCATCTGGCCGATCAACATGGGGGTGCTGGCATTTGTCGGCGCCTTTCTGGTCGGCACATTGCTGGCCGCACAGTCCACCAAGGACATCATTGCGGGCTTTCCGGGCGGGTTGTTCCTGACACTGGTCGGGATCACCTGGCTGTTTGCACTGGCACAGAACAACGGCACCATCGACTGGCTGGTGCGCATGTCGGTCCGCGCGGTCAAGGGCCGGATCGCGGCGATTCCATGGATCATGTTCGGCATTTCGGCCCTGCTGACGGCGGTGGGGGCGGTCAGCCCGGGCGCCGTGGCCATCGTCGCCCCGATCGCGCTTGGCTTTGCCTTCCGCTATCAGATCTCGCCGCTGCTGATGGGTCTGATGGTGGTTCACGGGGCGCAGGCGGGCGGGTTTTCCCCGATCAGCATCTATGGCGGCATCACCAATGGCGTGGTGCAGAAGGCAGGGCTGCCGCTCAGCCCGATGACCACCTTTGCCGCCAGCTTTACCGTCAACGCCGCAGTGGCGCTGCTGCTGTTCATGGTGCTGGGCGGGCGCAAGCTGATGCAGATGCGGATGCAGACGGTCGAGACGATCAAGGTGCCGCATATCGAGATCGCCCGCGCCGCCACCGGCCCGCAGATCTTTGGCGACAGCGAGGCCGAAGCGCTGAGCCGCCGCATCAGCGAAGAGGGCGGCGGCAGTTCGAACCGGCTGGTGGCCGAGGTCGAAGAGGGCAATCACCGCGATGGCAACCTCTATCAGGTGGTCACGCTGGCGGCGCTGGTGCTGCTTGCGGTGCTGGTGCTGGCGTTCAAGCTGGATATCGGCTTTGTCGCGCTCAGCATCGGGCTTGGTCTGGCGCTCTGCGCACCGACCATGCAGAAACGCGCCATGGCGCAGGTGGCCTGGCCGGAAATCATGCTGATCACCGGCGTGTCGACCTATGTGGCGGTGCTGGAGCATATGGGCACCATCGATTTTGTGGGCGACAGCGTGGCGGGCATGGCCTCGCCGATGCTAGCGGCGCTGATGCTGTTTTTCATCGGGGCGGTGGTCTCGGCCTTTGCCTCGTCTACCGCAGTGCTCGGCTCGCTGATCCCACTGGCCGTGCCCTTCCTGCAAGGCGGTACGGGCGTCGGGGCCATCGGCTTCATCGCCGGGATGGCCGTGGCCTCCACCATCGTCGATGTCAGCCCGTTCTCGACCAATGGCGCGCTGGTTCTGGCCAATGCGCAGGGCGTGGACAAGCAGGCCTTCTTCCGCAAGCTGCTGAACTATGGTGCGCTGGTGACGGTCCTCGCCCCGGTCGTGCTGTGGATCATCTTTGTCGTGCTGCCGGGTTGACCCCGGCCGCCGCCACACCCCCCGGAGGTTCCAGATGCGCAAGACCGATCCTTCCCCCCGTCCGAACCGCCCGGCTTTTCTGGGCGACCTGTTCGAAAGCCTGACCGAACGCGGGCGTCGTCTGCTCGGCTGGCGCGAGGGCAGCGGGCCAGAGGCCATCCCGGTGCCGGACCTTGCCGAGTTGGGCCAGCGCCTGCTGTCGCGCCGGGGCGAGGCCTCGGGCGTGGTGATTGCCCGCGCGCTGCTGGCCGCGTTCGAGGATGCCGATCCCGCCGCGCGGCTGGCCTTCCTCACGGCGCTGGCCGAAAGCTTCGGCCCCGATGCGAAGGCGGTGAAAACCGCCCTCGCCGCGATGCAGAAGGCGCCGGAGTCCATCGAGGCGGTCGAGGCGCTGCACGCCGCCGCCGAGCCGCGCCGTCAGGAACTGCTGCGTCGCCTGAACCTTGCCCCCGGCGGCACCGCGGCGCTGGTCCGCATGCGCGAGGAACTGCTGCGCCATCTGCGCAGCCATCCCGACCTGCGCCGGGTCGATGCCGATTTTGCGCATCTGTTCGGATCCTGGTTCAACCGGGGCTTCCTGGGCCTGCGCCATATCGACTGGAACACCCCTGCCAGCATTCTGGAAAAGATCATCCGTTATGAGGCGGTGCATGCGATCCGGAACTGGGATGATCTGCGCAACCGCCTGCAACCGACCGACCGGCGCTGCTATGGCTTTTTCCACCCGCAACTGGTGGATGAACCGCTGATCTTTGTCGAAGTGGCGCTGACCCGCGCCATCCCCGACAATGTGGGCGGGCTGCTTGACCTCGCGCGCCAGCCGATCCGCGCCGAAGAGGCCGATACGGCGGTGTTCTATTCGATCTCCAACACCCAGCGCGGCCTTACGGGCGTGTCTTTCGGCAATTTCCTGATCAAACAGGTGGTGGAAGAGCTGAAGGCGGAGCGGCCCAATATCAAGACCTTCGTCACCCTGTCGCCCGTGCCCGGCTTTGCCGCCTGGCTTGCGGCGCAGCGCAAGGATAACAGCTCTGATCTAATCAGCGCCGATCAGCGCCTTGCCTTTGCCGCGCTGGACCGGCCCGGCTGGCAGACCGATCCGGCCACCGCCGAGGCGTTGCGCGCGCCCTTGCTGGCCGCCGCCGCGACCTATTTCCTGCGCGCCCGCAGCGCTGCAAAACGGGTCATCGACCCGGTGGCGCGGTTCCATCTGGGCAATGGCGCGCGATTGGAGCGGTTGAACCATCTGGGCGATGTATCGGCCAATGGCATGGCGCAATCGCATGGGCTGATGGTCAATTACCTTTATGACCTTGGCCAGATCGAGGCGAACCACGAAGCCTTCGCCGAACGCAGCCATATCGCCGCCTCGGACAGCGTGAAAGCCGCGCTGCCCGTCGGCACTTCCTGATTTTCCCCATTGCAGGAGTTTTGCATGACCGCGAACCTGTTCGACATCCTTGCCCGCTCGATCACCGATGCCGGGGCCACTGCCATCGAAACCCTTGCCGGAGAGCAGATCAGCTATGGCGATCTGGTTGCCCGCACCGGCCGCATGGCCAATGCGCTGGTGGCGCTGGGGGTGTCCCCCGGCGACCGCGTGGCGGTGCAGGTGGAAAAATCGGTCGAGGCGATCATCCTTTATCTCGCCACGGCGCGGGCGGGGGCGGTGTTCCTGCCGCTGAACACCGGCTATACGGCGGCAGAGATTGCCTATTTCATCGGCGATGCCGAACCGGCGCTGTTTGTCTGTGATCCGGCGCGCGTGGCGGATCTGGCGCAGGCGGCAGAGCAGGCCGGGGCGCGCATGGCCACGCTGGATGCCAGCGGGCTGGGCAGCCTGACCGATGCGGCAGAGGCCGCCGCCGAAGATTTCGCCACCGTGCCGCGCGCGGCGGATGATCTGGCGGCGCTGCTTTATACCTCGGGCACCACCGGACGCTCCAAAGGCGCGATGCTGACCCATGGCAATCTGGTGTCCAACGCGCTGTCGTTGCGCACGGCCTGGAGCTATACTGCCCGGGATGTGCTGATCCACGCCTTGCCGATCTTCCACACCCATGGATTGTTCGTTGCCACCAATGTCACGCTGTTTTCCGGCGCGTCGATGATCTTTCTGCCGAAATTCGACATTGACCGCATCTTCGAGCTGATGTCGCGCGCCACGGTGCTGATGGGGGTGCCGACCTTCTATGTGCGCCTGCTGGAGGATGACATGCTGAATGTGGAGACGACGGCGCAAATGCGGCTGTTCGTGTCCGGCTCGGCCCCGCTGCTGGCCGAAACCCACCGCGAATGGCGCGCCCGCACCGGCCATGCCATTCTGGAACGCTACGGCATGACCGAAACCAACATGAATACCTCGAACCCCTATGACGGCGCGCGGGTGGCAGGCACGGTGGGCCTGCCGCTGCCCGGCACCGAGGTGATCGTGACCGACCCCGAAACGGGCGTCGAACTGCCGCAGGGCGAGATCGGCATGATCGAGGTGCGCGGGGCCAATGTGTTCAAGGGCTATTGGCGGATGCCGGAAAAGACCGCCGCCGAACTGCGCGCCAACGGCTTTTTCATCACCGGCGATCTGGGGCGGATTGATGACAAGGGTTATGTCCACATCGTCGGGCGCGGCAAGGATCTGATCATCACCGGCGGTTACAACGTCTATCCCAAGGAGATCGAGGCCGAGATCGACGAGATACCGGGCGTGCTGGAATCCGCCGTGATCGGCATCCCGCACAAGGATTTCGGCGAGGCGGTGACGGCGGTCGTGGTGCCCACCGGCAGCCCGACCCTGACCGAAGCCGCCATCGTCGCGGCACTGGAGGGCCGTCTGGCCCGGTTCAAACAGCCCAAACGCGTGGTCTTTGTGCCGGAACTGCCGCGCAACACCATGGGCAAGGTGCAAAAGAACCTGCTGCGCGACCATCACGCCGGGCTGTATCAGGCCTGAGGCGCAGGGGCGGCGGGCCTCAATGGGGCCTGAGGCCGGTCAGCTTGTCGGGGTTGCGGGTGATGTAGATGGCGGTGATCCGCCCCGCCTCGATCTGCAAGGCCGTGGTTTGCAAATGATCCCCGACACGGCTGACAAAGCCCGGCAGGCCGTCGATCACGACGGCTTCCAGCAGATCCATCTGCGCGCCGTATTTCCGCGCCAGCGCCAGAAACAGCCGGATCAGATGGTCGGCCCCTTCGATCACATTGGGATAGGACGACACCTTGCCACCGCCATCTGCCCGCAGGCTTGCCCCTTCGGCCAGCATGGTGGCAAGCGCACGCGCATCGCCTGACCGGCAGGCCTCGAAAAACGCGCGGGCAAGGCTTTCGGCGCTGTCGCGCGACATCTGATAGCGGGGGCGGTCAATCTGCACATGGGCCCGCGCCCGCGCGGCAAGCTGGCGCGTGGCGGCGGGGCTGCGCCCGATGGTGATGGCAATCTCGTCCATGCTTTGCCCGAACACATCATGCAGTAGAAAGGTCGCCCGCTCCAGCGGCGACAGCCGCTCCAGCGCCATCATCAGCGTCAGGGTCAGATTGTCGGGGCGCAGATTGTCATCCTCTGGTTCGATCAGCGGCTCGGGCAGCCAGGTGCCCGGATAGGTTTCGCGCCGCATCCGGGCCGAGCGCATCTGATCCAGACACAGCCGCGAAACAACGCGGGTCAGCCAGGCTGCCGGGTCAAGGATCACGCCATGGTCGCCGCCCTGCCAGCGCAGCCAAGCCTCCTGTACGATGTCCTCGGCCTCGGTCCGGCTGCCCAGCATCCGATAGGCCAGGCGCAGCAGCCGGGGCCGCTGCGCCTGAAAGGTGATCGTCGGATCAGGCCGCATCGGCCAGCGCCGCAGGCAGCGTGGTCGGATGCGCGCTCCGAAACCCGACCTGCACCCGGTTCCACAGGTTGATGGCGCCAATGGCCAACGACAGCCAAGCCCGTTCGTCGGCATCAAACACGGCAGTGACGGCGGCCCAATCACCCTCCGGCGCGCCTGTCGCCGCAATCAGTGTCAGTGCCTCGGTCCAGGCCAACGCCGCCCGTTCGCGCGGCGAATAGATCGGGCTTTCGCGCCAGGCGGGCAGCATATGCAGGCGCAACGGCGCCTCGCCGTCCTTCAGCGCCTCGGCTGTGTGCATCTGGATGCAGAAGGCACAGGCGTTGATCTGGCTGGCACGCAGCTTGACCAGATGCAGCAGCTTCGGCTCCAGCGTGCTGGTCTTGATCGCGGCCTCCAGCGCGAACAGCGGCTTGAAGCCAGTGTCGGCGCGTTTGAAATGGTCGGTCATGCGGGGGGTCATATGGGTCTCCTTTGTGGATCTGACACCAGTATGACGGGGCAGCCCAGCCGGATGTGACATGGCCACGCTTTTTTTCAGGCACAGGCCATCGGGCCGCGATCCGGCTCGGCCATCGGCCCTTTGCGGTATTGCGCCCGCCAGGCGCTGGGGCTGAGGCCATGGCAGCGCGAGAATTCGCGGTTGAAGCTCGACTTGGTGGTAAAGCCGACGGCAAAAACGATTTCTGTCACCGGCATATCGGTTTCGGCCAGCATCCGGCAGGCATCCGACACGCGGAAGGAGTTCACATATTGCGGCACCCCCATCTGCCGCAGCGTTCTGACTGCCGTTGAGATCTGCCGCGCGCGGGTGTCGCTGTGGCTGGCAAGCCGGTGCAGCGTCAGATTTTCATCGCGGTAAAGATGGGTCTGCCGCATCAGGCGGTCCAGCCGGTCGAGGATCTCGGCGGCCTGACGCAGATCGGGGTCATCCGCGTCGGGGGCCTCAGCCTCTGCGGCCAGCGGGGCAAAGACCGGCTCCGGTTCGTTGCGGCCATGCAGGCCCCAGAACACCACGGCACTGGTGATCAGCGCCGCCAGAAAATTGGTATAGCCCACGACGACCGACCCGATATGGCCCTTGGCCAGCGCCATCTGGGTGAAAAACGCAATGTCGATGGTGGCCGATCCCAGCAGCAACATGCCGCCCAGCAGGAAGGCCAGCTCGGCCGAGACGGGCATCGCTGCCGCGTCGATGGCGACCCATTTCGGTGCGGTGCGGAAGGCCTGCGCCACCAGCAGCGTGCCGAAGATCACATATTGCGCCGTGCTGAGAAGATCGAGCGCGTCGCCCTGCCCCGCCAGCGCCAGTGCCGCCACCAAGGCCACCAACCCCAGCGCACCTGCCAGAACGATCTGCCGCGCCCTTGCGCCCAGCTTGCCGGACAATTCGGTCAGCGCCGCCCAGGTCAGCAGCGGCAGCAGGCTTGCCAGAACGATCACCGGCAGCGGGCGCAGGTCATAAAGCCCCCATTTCACGCCGATCAGGATCGCTTGTAGCACATAGCCGGCCAGCGCCAGATGCACGAGCGCAGGCAGACGCAGGATCAGCGAATAACCGAACAACACGGCCAGCAGGCAGGCGGTCAGAAACGGCAGCGGAAACATGAACATTCGGGATCTTCCTGATCTTGCAACGAATTTCGGCCAGAAGATCCGGCCCGACGTGCGGGCCGGACCGAGCGGGGCATCAGGCCCGCAGTGCATGCACCAGCGGGATCCGCGCGGCGGAAAACGCCGCCAGCACCCCGCCCACAACCCCGACCGCGAGGCCGAGCAGGCCACCCGTCAGCATCACACCGAAGGTCACCTGCAACTGGAACGCCATGCGGGTGTTTTCGGCGCCCATCGTGCTGGCCTGATAGCCGTTGAACACCAGCCACGACAGCAGGATGCCCAAGCCCGCGCCGATCAGCGTCAGCACCAGCGCCTCGCCACAGGTGCCGACAAAGGCGGCAAGCCGGCTGAAGCCCAGCGTGCGCACGGTGGCGATTTCCTTGGTGCGGTCTGACACCGAGGTCATCATCGTGTTCAGCGCACCGGCAATCGCGCCGCAGGCCATCAGCACCGCCAGCGGCCAGCCGAACATGCGGATCAGGCCACTGGTGCGTTCGGATTGGGTGGCGAACAGATCGGCCTCGGAACTGGCCACCAGCGGCGTGGTGGAAAACTGCGGCAAGGCGGCGCGCAGCGTCTCGATCGCTTGTGGCGAAACCAGCCCGACGCGCAGGCTCTGCACCTTGCCCTGACTGCCGAAGGCCGCCTGAACCGCCTCCAGATCGGCCCAGATCTCGGATTCAAAGGCGGTGCCGCCCGCCGAGAACTGGCCGACCACGGTCCAGTCTGCCGCGCCAAGGCGCACCGTCTCGCCCACACCCAGCCCACGGAAATCCTGCGCCAGCCGTGCGCCGACCACCAGTTCCCGCGCGCCGGGCTGGAACAGCCGCCCCGCCACCAGCGACACGCCGTCCCGCAGGCCCGGCCCGGCGGCGCTCATGCCGCGCAGCGCCAGCATTTCCGTACCGCCATCCGAGGCGCGCGTCAGATCCACCGGCGTCACCAGTTCGCGCGACACCAGCAGCCGCCCTTCGGCATCGCGGCGGATGCCCAGATCGGCGCTGGTGGCCTGCAGGGCGCGCAGCGCCTCTGCCGGGATGGTGGAGCTGCTTTCCTGATTGGTGCCGCCGCCCAGAATGACCGCAACCGATGGCGACCCCGCCCCGGTCATCGCCTGTTCAAAGCCCTTGGCCATGGACAGAAAGCCGATCAGCACCGCCACCACCAGGGTGATCGACAGGATCATCGACAGCGAAATCCACACCCGGCGCGGCAGGCTTCCCAGCCCGATGCCGATCATTGCGGTGATTTGTCTGAAATTGGAACGCATGGCTGTTACCTCGCTCTGAGGGTTTTGTGGATATTGGTATTCATCGCCAACAGGGCGGGCAGCAGGCCGGTCAGCAGCCCGAAAGCCACCATGATGCCCAGAGCCTTGACCAGCACCGGCACGCTCAGCACCAGCCCCAGTTGCGAGCCGACCAGCAGCGTGGCGAGTTTCGACAGGCCAAGCCCGATCAGCCCGCCCACCATGAAGATCAGCAGCGATTCCGCGAGGATCAGCCCCATGATCGCACCATTGCGAAAACCCAGCGTTTTCAGCAGGCCGATTTCAAAGGTGCGTTCGCGGATGGCAAACAACATGCTGTTGGCCACGATCATCAGGATGGTGGCAAAGGCCGCCCCCACCACCAGCCGCACGATCAGCCCGACATCGGCAAATTGCCGGATGAAGGCCTGAAGGAACTGCTTTTCCGATTGGGTGCGCGTCGGGCTGGAGGAATTGGCGAAGGCCGCATCAATGCGCGAGGCCAGTTCGGATGCCACCACGCCTGCGGCGGGGCGCACGATGAAACCGTTGACCGTATCACGCCCCTCGGCGCGGGCCGCGTTCACATAGTCATATTGCGCCACCATGAAATAGGTGTCGGTGCTGGAATTCGCGCCGTCAAAGATCCCGGCGATGTCAAAGCCCCAGTTCGGGCTGCCATCGGCACGGGGGGCGCGGAAGGCCGTCACCTCGACCCGCTGCCCGACCTGCCAGCCCTGCGCCTCGGCCAGCGCCCGGCCAACCAGCACGCGGTCGCGCGCGGCGGTCAGATCGGCCAGCATCGCGGGCGTGATGCCCAGTTCGGCCCCGCTGGTCTGCATCAGCCCCTCGGGATCGGCGGCATTGACCGGCACGATGTTCTTTTCCACCTCGACGAAGCCGCGCAGCCGGGTGGAATAGCCCACCGCCGCCACGCCCTCGATCTGCGAGATGCGGTTGCGCTGTGCCAGCGGCAGGGGCTGCGCTGTGCCCGCGCGGCTCATCACCGCCAGCAGATCTTCGCTGGCCGCCGTGGCACTCTGGGTGCCGTTCTCGAAACTGGCGGTCAGCCCGTAGATCAGGAAGGCCACGGCCACGCAGAGCATCAGCATCAGCGTGCGCAGCGGTTTGCGCCAGGTATTGCGGCGCGCGAGCTTGAAGTACGTCATGCCGGCACATCCTCTGCCTGTTCGACAAAACTGCCCTTGTTCAGATGCAGGACACGGCTGGCCTGCGCCGCCGCTTCGGGATCATGCGTCACCATGATGATGGTCTTGTTCAGATCGCGGTTGAGGAAGCGCAGGATGCGCAGCACCTCATCCGCCGATGCGCGGTCCAGATCGCCGGTCGGTTCGTCGCAGAGCAGCACCGCCGGATCCGTCACCAGCGCGCGGGCAATGCCGACGCGCTGTTGCTGCCCGCCCGACATCGTGGAGGGCAGCTGCGTCTGCCGCCCGGTCAGCCCGACCAGTTCCAGAATACGGTCGATGCGGTCCTTGCGCTGTTTGCGCGACAGCGGTTTGAGCAGCAGCGGCAGGCCCACATTGTCGGCCACATTCAGCATCGGCATCAGGTTGTAGAACTGAAAGATGATGCCGACATGATGCGCCCGCCATTGGGTCTTGGCGTTTTCGCCCATCTGATCAAGGTTGGCATCGCCCACCCGCACCGTGCCCCCATCCGGCTTGTCGATCCCGGCGAGGATGTTGAGCAGGGTCGATTTGCCCGACCCAGACGGCCCCATCAGCGCCAGAAACTCGCCCTTCTGGATGCCAAGCGTCAGGTTGGTGAAGATCGGCAGCGTGTCGGTGCCGACCTTGAAGCTTTTGCTCATGCCCCGGATGTCGATGAAGGGCGCGGCAGAGGAAGAGAGGGTCACGGCTGTGTTCCTTTGTATGTGCCTTGCTCCGGTCCGAGCAGGTCTGACAATTTGATGCTGGCCGCCATATTGGGGCGGATGCCCGCAGGCGGGTCGATCAGGGCAAAGCGCAGCGCGACGGTGCCTTTTTCGGCCGCAATGGTGGGGGCGATGCGCTCCACCTCGATGGGGAAGGGCGCGTCGGGAAAGCCGTCCAGCACCGCCTCGCCTTTCAGGCCGGCACGCAGATGGCCGATATTGGTTTCGGCCACATCCGCCTCGATCACCATGCGGTCGGTATCGGTGATCGTCAGCAGATCGCCCTCGCCCCGCGTGCTGTCGACGCGGCTGAGGATGCTGTTGCCGACGCGGGCGGTGATCGCGGTGACGATGCCGCCGATGGGCGCGCGCACGGTCAGGTGATCCACCACCGATTGCGCCTGCCCCAGACCCACATCCGCCGCACCAATCGCCGCCTCGGCCTGCGCCACCGCGTTCTTGGCCATGTCATGGGCGTTGCGGCTGTCCAGCAGTTGCTGGCCGGGCAGCGCGCCCTTGGCAAACAGCTTTTCGTCGCGCTGCAGGGTGGTTTCGGCCATGGTTTCACCCAGCCGGGCCGCCGCAAGGGCAAGTTCGGCGGTGCGGCGGGTGATGCGGGCATTGTCCAGCGCGAACTGCGCCTCGGGGTCTTGCAGGCGCACCAACACCTGACCCTTCTGCACGCGGTCCCCAAGCGCCACCTCGACGGCAACCACATCCCCGGCATAGCGGGCAAAGACCGCCGTCTGTTCGGGGGCGACCACATAGCCCGAGCCCGTCACCTCGCGGCCCACCGGCAGCGGGGCCAGAGGGGCGGCGGTCTGCGGTGCCGGAGCGGCCTGCACCTGTCCGGCCGTACCCTGCACCGTTTGCCGGAGCAGGTCTGCTTCAGGATCCGGTCCGGGCCAGATCAGGGCGGCCCCGGCCCCGCAGGCAATAAGCACTGCGACGGGGATGCCAAATCGCTTGTACCAGGCTGGCCGCGCCGCTGCCTTGAACGCCACAGGTTCAATGGACAGCGACATCAGCGCTTCGGCAAGCTTTCGATCGGAATGGATGTTCGTGTTCATGGCCCCACTGTCGGCAAGCTGCTGCCTTCGTGCGACCTGAATTCCTGCGCGCGGGTACTAAATTGCGTTCTGATACCCGGATCGCATTTTAGACTGTCATTTTATCAAATGAATACAGTATCTTGACACATATCCGCCAAGGGGCGCCCGCGCGTCATTTCCGCGCCTGCGCCACCCGCCAGTCCTTCGGCGTGATGCCGGTGATTCTGCGGAATTCGCGGTTGAAATTCGATTTGGTCTGAAAGCCGACATCAAACATGATCTCGGTGATCGACTTCTCGGTGTTTTTCAGCAGGTCACAGGCTTCGGCAATGCGAAAGCTGTTCACATATTGCGAGACATTCTGCCCCACCACCGTATTCACCGCCTGCGAGATCTGCCGCGCCGGGATCAGCGATTTGCGGGCCAGCCGGTCGAGGTTCAGGTTGGCATCGCGGTAAAGCTTGCGGTCGCGCATCATGGTGTTGACCAGTTCCAGCGTTTCCCCAGCCGCGTCATCGGCCTCGGGTTTGGCTTCCGGCTCTGGCTCCGGTCCCGCCTCGGTCACATTGCCCCGGCTGGCCGCCGCTGCCGCGCCGCCCAGAATCAGCAGCACGATCAGATCACCAAAGCTCAGCAAGGTGGCGGCATATCCGCTGCGGTCCCACAGGAAGGCCAGATAGACCAGCGTATCAACCACCGCCGAAAACAGCAGCGCCCCCGCCGCCAGAATGATCGCGCGATAAACCGGAACGATGTCTTCCATCGACGTGTACCCAAGCACATCCTCGCCCCGCCAGGTCAGCCGCAGGGTGGCCACCGCATAGCCAAGGAAAATCGCGACCAGCGTGAGGTCGATCCCCAGCGGCCAGAACAGCAACATGATAAAGATAGCCATGGCGGGAATGAGATGCAGGAGCAGCCGCTTTGCGCCCATGCTGCGGCGGCCGCGCACGAATTCTGACACACCAATATAGACGAGCGGTGACACTAGCGCGGCCACGATGGGCGAGACATAGCGCACCGCCTCAAGGTTGTAACCCCAGCGCAGGCCCAGCAGCGTCGATTGCAGCGCGCTCATCAGGATCAGCAGCAGGAAGGCAATATTGGGCGGGCTGCCGCTGTCGCGGGTCTGCTTCAGAACATTGAAGAATATGAGCAACATCAGAACGGAGACGAAGAAAGGAAACGGCACAAAGGGCAATATCGCGATCCTCTCCGCAGAATACCCGGTCACAACGGTATCGCCGGATCATCACTTCCGACGCCCCCGGATCTACAACTTTTGCGATAGATGCGCAAGCCGGGCCATCCGGTGCCAAAGGCTGAAAACAGGTCGCGCAGCGCGATTCGCACCCGGCAATCGCAGGATGCAGAACCTGTTCCGGCAGGTGCGCGAATGGCGCGCAGGGTGCAAAAGCGGATTTTGCTTCCAAGCCCCTGCCGCGCCCTGCCGAAAATTGCGGCAGCGCGGCACGCGGCGGCCCCGCTGTGCAGCGCCGCGTCCGGGCCGGGTGCGGGGCCGGATCAAAGCGCCTTGTTTTCCACAGGATCCGGGCGGCGCCCCCCGGATCCGCCCCGCCCGCACAGGCCCCTCGGCGCAGGGAGCCGAACCCGCATCAAGCCTGAATTCGTGATTTTGTACGTCCAGAATCATGTTCAAGGTCGAGAGGACAGCCCCGCCACCCCGATAGTGACCCCACTTTCGTCGGCACTCCGCCCCTTCCCCTCAGATGAAACTGGACCGGCCCCGATGCTATCCCTGACCGCCGTGCATCTTGCAGACCGCCACCTTGTGCCGACCCCGCTGGCAGCGCTTGGCGACAGCCATGGCCTGACCCCGGATCAGTTGCGCATGTATCACCGGTTCTACGGGCTGCAAGGTGTGGCCTGCCATCCCGGTGATCTTGGCCCCATGCTGGCCCCGGTGCTGGCGCGGGCCGTGGCCAGCCTGCCCCCGGCGCAACGGGTGCGGGGACAGTTGTTCTACTGCAAGACCCAGACCCATAACACGCTGGCCGACCGCCACTGGCTGCGGGCGCTGGCCGATGCGCAGGGGCTGGCGGGATGGGAGGCCTCTGCCGTCACCATGACTAGCTGCGCCTCGGCGCTGACGCTGCTGCATTTTGCCGGGCTCGCTGACACGCGGGAACCGCTGATCGTGCTGACCGGCGAAAAAGCCTTTCATCCCAGCGTGTCGCGGCTGCCGGTCGGCCTGCTGGCCGAGGTTCCGGCTGCCGCCCTGTTCAACTCGGCGGCGGGCGGCTGGCAGGTCCGGGGCACCACGGTCCGCCATCTGCCGCAATTCTATCAGAACCCCGATGCAATGGCGGCAGAGGACCGCCGCGCCTTGCAGGGCTGTTATGTCGATGCCCTGCGCGCCTTTCTGCACGACAGCCTTGCGCATTATGCCCCGCATCTGCGCGACGATTTTACCTTTCTGCCCCATAACCTCAACCAGCCGGTCACAACCCAGCTGATCCGGCATTTCGGCTGGCAGAGCCGCAGCTTTCAGGGCGATGTGGCACAGATCGGCCACGCCTATTGCTCTGACATCTTTGTCAACCTGCGCGCCTTCGAGGCCGCAGGCCCCACAGCCTCCGATCAACTTCTGGTTCTGGCCGCAGGCACGGGGGTCACTTTTGCCACCTGCCTGCTGGACCGCACCCCCACAGATCCCAAGACAGGACATTGCACATGACGACGCCTTTCATCACCGCCATCGAAACCGCCCTGACCGAAGTTGTCGGCCGCCCCGTAACCGGCCTTGTGCCGGAGACCCGGTTCGACCGCGATCTGGATCTGGATTCCTACATGTTCGTCCAGTTCCTGCTGGCGCTGGAAGATCAGGTGCCGGGCCTGCGCTTTGACCCCGAGGCCATCGGCCAGCATGAGTTCAATCTGGTGTCGAGCCTCTGCGACTATATCGCCCAGAACAGCGGAGCGCAGACCGACGATGCGTGATCCGATCACCGCAGACCAGCTTGCAGCGCTGTATGACGGCGCGCGCCGGTTGCCCCCCGATCAGGCGCTGCGCCTTTTGGGCACACTCTGCACCCGGCGGCCCGCCTATCTGGCGCTCGGGGGCTTTGCCATCCACGCAAGCGGGGCCGAGATTGCCGATCCGGGCCAGCCCGAGGCGCCGGTTACGGTGTTGGCGGCGCTGGACGATCAGACGCTGCACGTCTGGGGCCTGCATTTCTCGCAGGTGACGCCGCCCGCCGATCCGCAAGCGGGCCTGCCGCAGCTGCGCCCTGCGGTCATCGCCCTGCGGCTGGGCCTGCTGTTGCACTGCCTCGACATGGCATTCCTGCATCTGGAAGGGCGCGAAAGCTTTGGGCAGAAGCTGCTGCATCATCAGCTGATGAAGGCGCTGTTCGCCAATATCAACGCCGAGGCGCAGCGGATGCTGGACGAGCTGCGCCTGCCCCGCGCCTGGGCTGATGCGGCAGCGCTGCAGGCGATGCAGCAGGCCATCAGCCACCAGTTCCGCCATGCGGCCAAGCTGATGGGCGGACACGGATTTCTGGAAGGGCGCTGCCACGCGCTTGAATTCCTGTCGACCCTGCTGGCCGCGATGGTCGCACCCCAAGCCGAGGCCCCGGCGCGGCGGGCGGGCGGGGGCAACGCATGATGCCCGCCGCCCCGCTGTTCGACATGCAGGTTCTGGCCTCCGGCTCGCTGGCGGATCTGGCGCTGGCGGCGCAACAGCCGGATGCGGCGCTGGCGGCAGGCCCGGCGACCCAGATGCTGTTTCTGAACGCGCGCTATCACTCCGACCCCCGGATGCCGCTGCTTCAGCACCACCTGAACGCGCTTGGCCATCGCGGCGCGGTCCATTCGCTGCGCGTGGAATCCGATCTGGCGCTGGGGGATGCGATGGTGTTCCTGCGCGCCCTGCTGAGCCAGGCCGACCGCATCCTTGTGGTGCAGGACGGGCTGGACCTGCCGCTGGCCGCCTTCAGCCAGGGCGCGCCGGGCAGCTATCTGCTGATCGCGGCGGCCGTCCGGCCCCCCGATGACGAGACGGCCCGATAAACCGCCCCGCTGTTCAAGCGCCCCGAATTTCAGGAGCAGAGCCATGCCCCCTACCGACGCGCCAAGCCTGAGCGCCCCGTTGCCGACTGTGCCGCCGCCTGCGGTCTTTGCCACCCTCTCCAAAGTCCTTGCCATGTCGCTGCCGCTGATGGTCGGGGCGGTGATCACCTCGGCGCTCAACCTCGGCAAGATCGCGGTGCTGGCCCATAGCGGGCAGACCGCAGCACTTGCAACGCTGTCCTTGCTGCAACCGGCCTTCATCTTTGCGTTGGCGCTGATGGAAGGCCTTGCCATCACCAATCAGGTGTTCAGTGCCCGGTCACGTTTCAACTGGCCCCGGCGCGGCATCGTCCGCGCGTCGCGCTATCTGTCGGTGCTGGGGGTTGGCCTGCTGGGCCTTTGCGCGCTGCTGGCCTTTGCCCTGCCCCGCGTGATCCACTTTACCGATCCCGCCGTGCTGGACACGCTGCAAATGCTGCCGCTGTACCTGCTGTCGCTGGCGGCCTTTGTGGTGTTCGATGTCTATTACGGCGCGCTGCGCGGGCAGGGCAAGGTGATGCGCAGCCTGCTGCCCTTTGCCGCGCTGTCGGCCATCGACATCGGTGTGACCTGCCTGCTGTGCCTGCACTATGGCTGGGGGTTCGAGGCGGTTCTGGTCGGCAATATCGCCGGGCCGCTGCTGATGCTGCCGGTGATCATCTGGCTGTTGCACCATGAGGCGGGCAAGGGCCCCGATGTTCCCGCAGGCGCCGTGCGCGCCCGCCTGACCCAGCTTTTGCTGGTGGTGGGCACACCACTTGCCGCCTCGATCCTGGCGGGTTCGGTCAGTGCCGCGCTGATCTTTCCGGTGCTGGCCGATCTGGGGCGCGACAATGCTGCCGGGTTCATGATCGTGGTCCGCTTCCGCATCCTGTTCATGATCCCGGCGATTGCCTTCGGATCGGTGATTGCGATCCTGATGAATCAGGAGGCCGAAACCGAGGCCCCGGCGCAGCGCCTGCGCTATCTGCTGGTCGGGGTGCCGGTGCTGCTGCTGGCCTATGCGGCGGGCACCTTCGCCCTGCCCTATTTCAGCCAGCCGGTGCTGGATCTGCTGCTGTCGCAACGCGGCGACGGGGCTGATCTGCGCAATGTGACGGCGGCCATTCTTCAGGCGCTGCACATCACCTTCTTCCTCGTGGCCGGGGCGGCGATGCTTCAGGTCATTCTGGAGCAGCTGGACCGCGGACCGCAGGTGCTGCTGATCACCGTGCTGACCGAAGCCGCAACCGTGGCCGCCGTGGTCTATGCCATCCGCAATGGCGGTGATCTGGCCGATGTGATGCAGATCCTGCGCGCGATTGCCGGGGCCAGCTTTGTGCTGCTGGGCCTGCTGACCGTGGTGCTGTATGCCCGGATGAGGCGCGCCGATGCTGTATGAACTGGCGCTGCCTGCCCTGTTGGTGAAAACGCTGGCGCAACGGGTGCTGACCCGCCGGGGGGCCAGCCTTCCGGCCCCCGCCCTGCGGCTGCGCGCCGGTCGCGGGCGGCTGCAACGGGCCGAGCTGCGCATGGTCAGCCGTGTCGCGCCGATGCTGGCGGCGCGGATGGCGCTGGGGCGGCTGGAGCGGATCAACCCGCTGCACCGCCACGCGATCCATGCGCCGCAGGGGGCAAACCTGCTGCACACCCGCGCGGGCCTGCCCTTCGCGCGCCGCCTTGGCCCCGTGGATGGGCCGCGCCTGTTGCTGCTGCACGGCTGGAACGCCGACAGCACCATGCTCTTGCCGCTGGCGCGGGCCTTAGCTGCCGCAGGCTTTGCGGTGGAACTGCCCGATCTTGCCTCGGCCGGGCTGACCGCCCGCCGCCATCTCGATCTGCAACACGTGGCGCGGCGCATCGCGGCAGAGGCCACCGCCTTCGGCCCCTACGAGGCGGTGATCGGCCATTCGGCAGGCGGGCTGGTGGCGGCCCTTGCCCGCCGCGCGGGCCTCCGCGCCCATCGGCTTGTCACCATCAGCAGCCCGGCTTCGGTCGCCAGCCTGCTGACCGGCTATCTGACCTTCACCGATGCGCCTGCGGTGCTGACCCCCGCCCTGCTGCGCCTGTACCAAAGCCAGCGCGGCCGCGACCCCGCCGCGATCGGCCCCGAGGATTACGCACTGTTCGGCGCGGCACATCTGGTGATCCATGCGGGCAATGACTGGCAGGTCTCGCCGCAGGCCGCCGCGCGCATCTGCGAAGGCCGCGCCGATCTGCGCCCGGTCATCCTGCCGGGCTGCAACCACCACAGCGTGCTGCGCCATGGCGATCTGGCCGGGCTGATCCAGCGCTTTGTGACCGCCGCCCCGCGCGAAACGGAGGCGTCATGCTGAACATCCTCGACATCGCCCTGGCCTTCCCGGCCCGCACCGAACAGCTGCCCGATGTGGCAGACAGCCTTGGCCTGTCGCGCAACCAGACCCGCATGTTCGACCGCTTCTTCGGCTTTGACCGCTTTCACCATGACGAGACCGAGGCGCAGCAACCGCTGATCGAGGCCGCCGTCGCCCCGCTTCTGGCGCGCAATGGCGATGCCCGCCCCAGCCATGTCGCGCATTGCCACACGCTGCCCAGCACCGGCGTCTTTGCCGCCGCCACCTCGGACATCCTCGCGCCGTTCCGCGATCAGGGGCAAGAGGTGTTCAGCGCCACGATGAACCATTGCGCCACCGGCATCACCATGCTCGACACCATGTCCTGCCTGCTGGACGAGGGCGAAACCGGGCTGATCCTGATCGGGGAAAAGGCCTTTCACCCCGACATCCGCCTGATCGAAAATACCACGATCATGGGTGAAGGCGCCGCCGCCGTGCTCGTGGGCCACGCGCCGGGCCGCTATCGCCTGCGCGGCTGTCTGACCCGCCACGCCCCACAATTCTGGCAAAACACCGGCCACCACGACGAGGCCTATCTGGATGGGTTCGAGGCGGCCTATCTGCCCTTTGCCTGCGACACGCTGCGCGCCGCGCTGACCCATTTTGGCATTGCCCCCGCCGCCCTGCGCCTTGTGCTGCCCCATAATGTCAATCTGACCTCCTGGTTGCAGATCGCACAGGAGACCGGCCTTGCCCGCGACCAGCTGTGGCTGAAGGGCATTGGCCGGGTGGGCCATTGTTTCGGGGCCGATCCGTTCATCAACCTCGCCACCGCCGAGGCCGAGGGCGCGCTGGCCGCCGGGGATCTGCTGCTGCTGGTCAGCATCGGCCTTGGCGCCACCGCATCCTGCGCCCTGCTTGAAGTCACGACATCACACACATGACCTATTTATTGCCAGTGGGAGACACAGACATGACCATGGAACCCTCGGTCATCCGGCAAGGGCTGGAAACGATTGGAATGGGGCCGGTGCGCCTGAACTGCGCGCTGGAAGGGGCCGAGCTGTTCGGATCGGCGGGGCTGCTCAATTCGCTTGAACTTGTGCAGTTCATCACCGCGCTGTGCGAGCTGACCCGGATCGACGTGGAAGATTTCATCCATGGCGGCCCCGAAGGGCTGCAGGGCATTTTCGCCAATGTGACCGCACTGGGCAGCTTTCTGGGCACCCGCCTGTCGATGGCGATGGAGGCCTGACCATGAACATGCCGCATCGCCTCACTGATACCGATCTGCTGCACCAGACCGCCGCGCGGATCGGCACGCCCTATTTCATCTATGATGCCGCGATCCTGCGCGACCGCATCGCCCAGCTGCGTGCCGCCCTGCCCGCCGTGGATTTCTTTTATTCGTTGAAGGCCAATCCCAACCTGTCCGTCACCCGTGTGCTGCGCGAACAGGGGGTGGGGTGCGAGGTCAGCTCGTTGCTGGAGCTGGAAACCGCGCTGGCCGCCGGGGCCGCGCCGGGGCGCATCATCCTGGTCGGGCCGGGCAAGTCGGAAGCCGAGCTGGCCCGCGCCACCCGCCTTGGCATCAAGGCCATCATCGCGGAATCCGGTGATGAGATTGCCGATATTGATGCCATGGCGGCGCGGCAGGGTGTGGTGCAGGATGTGGCCCTGCGCATCAACCCCGATTTCCAGTCGGGCGGCGCGCGGCTGACGATGAGCGGACGCGCCACCCAGTTCGGCATCGACCAGAGCAACCTTGGCGCGGTGCTGGCCGATCTGGCCACCTTGCAGCATGTGCGGCTGCGCGGGCTGCATGTCTATATGGGCTCGCGCATCCTGTCGCATGAGGTGGTGGCCGAAAACATCCGCCAGATCCTTGCGCTGGCCCGCACGGTTGCGCCGCTGTTGCCCGCACCGCTGGAGTTTGTCGATGTGGGCGGCGGGTTTGGCATCCCCTATCACGAGGGCGAGGCGGAGCTGGACCTGATCCGTCTGGGCCAGATCGCCACGCCCGAAATCGCGCGCTTCACCGCAGAACATCCGGGCACCCGGGTGGTGATCGAGTTGGGGCGGTATATCGCCGGGCCTGCCGGGCGGTTTGTGACCCGCATCCGCCGCACCAAACACAGCAAGGGCGAATGCTTTGCGGTCTGCGATGGCGGCGCCAATGTGCACAGCGCCGCGGCCGGGCAAGGCTCTTTCCTGCGCAAAAGCTTCCCCATCCGGCTGCTGCCCGCCCGCCCCGGATCTGCCGCCGAGGCGAGTGACGATCTGTGGCACATCACCGGCCCGCTCTGCACACCGCAGGACATCATTGGAAAATCGGTGCTGCTGTGCCAGCGGCCCGAGGCGGGCGATCTGATCTGTGTGGCGCAATCCGGGGCCTATGGTCCCACCGCCTCGCCCACCGGCTTTCTGGGCTTTGGCGCTCCCGCCGAGGTGATGCAGGACGGAACAGAGCTGACCGTGGTGCGCCACCGCGATGACGTGGCCGAACGGCTGCGCAAACAGGCCCCGGTCACGCTGGCTCTGGCCGATCCGGTGGCCGCCCCGGCGCTGCACGGCACCGACACGGATGAAGCGGCGGATCTGCACGGCACGCCCTTTGCCGATCCCTGTCTGGAGGCACTGGCCCCGCTGGGCCCGCTGTTCCGCGACACCGGCAACCGGCTCGACCGGTCGCCCGACGCCTGGGTCGGGCTGTGGCAGGATCCCTTTGCCCGCGCGCTGATCACCATTGGCGTGCCCGAGGCCTGTAACGGCTTTCCGCTGTCGGACACGCCGCTGGGCCGCGACTCCTGCCCTTACGGGCTGCATGTCGCCATGGTCGAACGGCTGGCCCGCTTTGATGCCAGCAGCATCCTGTCGATGCCCGGCCCCTCGCTGTCGGGTGGGGCGGTGCTGGCGGCAGGCAGTGCCGCGCAGATCGAACGCTTCTTTTCCGCCTATCGCAGCGGGCCGCAGGCCACCTTCTTTGCCGTCACCGAACCCGAAGCCGGGTCCGATGCCTCGAACGGGCGCACCCGCCTGCGGCGCACGGCGGCGGGGCTGGTGCTGAACGGGCAGAAGATGCTGGTCGGCGGCGCAAAACGCGCCGATATCGGGCTGGTATTCTGCCAGATGGAGGACACGGGCCGCCCGGTTCTGGTGATGCTCGATCCCCATGCCGCGCCCGAAACGGTGCAGATCGACCGACTGCCGACCACCGGCCTGCGCGGTGCCGATCTGTGCCGGCTGACCTTCACTGATACGCCGGTGGCCGAAGACATGATCCTGTCCTCGGGCGATGGCCGCTCGCTGCGCGACGGGCTGATGTCGATCGGCGGCGTGTTTGAACGCAACCGCCCGATGGTCGCCGCCCTGGCTCTGGGCAGCGGGCGTGGGATTCTGGACCTGCTGGACGCAAAGCCGGGCCTTGCAGGCAGGTTCGGCGCGCTGCGTCTGGGCCATACCGCGCTGCTGCGCCAGTTGGCCCGCGTGATTGCGGCGCAAGAGGCCGGGCAGCCCAAGCTGGCCGAGATCAGCCGCGTCAAGATGCAGGCCGTCGCCTTTGCTGAAAAGGTGGTGGAGGCCGCCTTCGAGGCCGCGCCCGCGATCATGCTGGCCGATCCCGAGCTGTGCCGCCGCGCCCGCGATGTGAAGGCCTTCGAATATATGGAAGGCACGACCAACATCCAGACGCTGAACGCCTATCGGTCCTATACGGCGGGGGTGGGCAAATGACCCTGCGCCTTGATCCCCGCAGCATCGTGTTTGACGAATTCGGTGGGCTGGAACCGGCAGAGCCGCAATGGCTGGCGGAAAAGGCCTATTGGGAGGATTACAATCACCGCTTCTTCCGATCGAACGGGCTTGATTACCGGCCCGAGGACAGCAACGTCGACCGCTGGCTGACCGCCTGCGACCGCGCGCCCTATGCGTTCATGGCGCGGGCGCTGCTGCCGCGCCTGTCGGCCCGGATGGGCGATCTGTCGGATATCGACATGGTGCTGTTCGCCCATTGGCTGCCCGATCTGCATCTGGGCACCTCGGTCACCAATTTTGCGCTGCACCATCTGGGCCTGACCGAAGGCTTCGGCTTTGCCCTCTCGGACCGCGGACGGTCGGCGCCGCTGTTTGCGCTGAACTGCCTTGACCGCTTTCTGACCGGCGGGCGGCGGCGGGCCATTCTGATGGTGATGGATCAGAAACACCTGCTCTACCGCTCGGCACTGGTGGATCGGCTGGATCCGGTGAACAGCGCGGCGGTGATGGTGCTGGACCGCACGCCGGGGGCCGGGCTGGCGGTATCGGGCTATCACCGGATCCCGCAGCAGCCTGCGGCCAGCCTGCCCGCCACGCTGCGCGGCCTGCTGGCCGATTGGGGCTGCGCCGCCGCGCAGACCACGCTGATCGCCGATCCCGCACTGCTGGCGTTGGCCGACCATCGGGGCCGGGGGCTGGCGCAGGATCCCCGCCATCTCTGCGCCGCCCCCTTTGCCGCGCTGGCCCGCTGTCCCGATCTCACCGGCCCGGTGGTTCTGCTGTGCCAGGAGGGGGCAGAGCTGACCGCGCTGTGTCTGAAGCCGCAGCCCGCCGCTGTCACCGACACTGGCCAGATAGCCGAGAGGGTGCCCGCATGAGGCTGGCCGCGCTCTCCACCCATATCCCGCAAGACCGGGTCAGCACCGCCGACATCGTGCGCGCCGCCACCGGCTCTGCCGCCGAGGCGCGGGTGTTCGAACGCATGTTCGGGCTGAGCAGCGTCGCCATCTCCAGACCCGAGCTGACGCTGGGCGCGCAGTTCCTGCCGGTGCTGGAACAGCTGGAGCATCAGGCCGAACGCACACCCGATGCGCTGATCTATGTGCGCGGCCTGCCGCTGCACCTGCCGCAAAGCCGCCTGCCGCTGACCGAACTGCGCGCGACCCATCCCTATCTGGCCGGGGTCCGGCATTGCTACGAACTGGACCAGAACAATTGCAGCGGCCTGTTCTGGGCGCTGGATCTGGCGCGCATCCTGATCGAGATGCGGGTGGCGCAAAGCGTGGTGGTGCTGGCGGGCGATACCCATGCCGGGCTGTCGCTGGCCGACCGCTATCTGCCCGGCTGCACCCTGATGGGCGATGCCTTTTGCGGGCTGGTGCTGGACGATCAGCCGGGCGGGCTGCGCGTGGGTGCGCAGGCGCTGCACAGCCACCCCGAGTTTTCCTTCGGTTATGCCGGAAGCGTGGCGCAGATGGGCAGCTTCTTTGCCGCCCATAACCGCATCGTCCGCGCCATTCTGGAGGAAATCGGCTTTGGCTGGGACACGGCGGCCCCGCTGCTGCCGCATAACGTGAACCGCTTTGCCTGGCAGGTATTCAGCCAGGAAACCCGCATCCGCCCCGACCGCATCCGGCTCGGTCTGCTGCCCGACATCGGCCATTGTTACACCTGCGACCCGTTTCTACTGCTGGATGCCGAATTGCGCGCGCAGGACCAGCAGGCCCCGGCAGAGCCGCTGACACTCGTGTCCGTCGGCATGGGCGGTTTTGCCGGGGGCTGCCAGATTCATGACCTGCGCCCCCGCCCGCAGCCCTGCCCCTCTCACAAGGATTATGTGCAATGATCTCGCCTCCGACCGTGCTGACACGGTTTCTTGATGATGCGGCGCAGGCCCATGCGGCCAGCATCGCCGCCGAAGGGGCCGATCTGCGGCTGACCTTCGATCAGATGCGCCAGGCCGCGCTGCGGATCGGCGGCGCGCTGCGGGCCGCCGGGGTCACGCCCGGCGACCGGGTGGCGCTGTGCATGGCCAATTCGGTCAGCGCCTGCGCCGCCTTCTGGGGCACGCTGTATGCCGGGGCGGTGGCGGTGCCGCTGAACCCCGACACCAAGCCCGGCAAGCTGGGCTTCATCTTTGCCGATTGCACCCCGCGCGCGATCCTGTGCGATGACGTGCTGGAGCCGGAACTGCACGCCGTCTGCACCGCCATCGGGCACGAGACCCCGCGCCTGACCGGCACGCAGATCGGCGCGCTGATCCACAGCGCCGATCCCGCCGCCAATCCGGGGCCCTTGGTGCTGGATCAGGATCTGGCGGCGATCATCTATACTTCGGGGTCCACCGGCGATCCCAAGGGGGTGATGCTGTCCCATCTGAACATGACCAGCGCCGCGCGCTCGGTCTGCGGCTATCTGGGGTATACCGCCGAGGACCGGGTGTTCTGCTGCATCCCGATGACCTTCGATTACGGGCTGCACCAGCTGACCATGACCACGCTGGCCGGGGCCACCCTGATCGTGGAGCCGTCTTTTGCGCAGCCGCTGTTCACGCTGCAACGGCTGGCGCGCAGCCGCGCCACCGTGTTTCCCATCGTGCCGACCATGGTGCCGCTGATTGCGCCGCTGGCCGACCGCTTTGATCTGGGCACGATCCGTTGCATCAGCAGCACCTCGGCGGCGCTGCACGGCACCTTCATCGACAGGCTGACGGCGCTGTTCCCCGCCGCGCGCGTGTTTTCGATGTATGGCCTGACCGAATGCCACCGCTGCACCTATCTCGATCCCGCCGAACTGGCGCAGCGCAAGGGCAGCGTCGGCAAGGCGATCCCCAATACCGAAATGTGGGTGGTAGATGCGGCAGGCACCGCGCATCGCCACAGCGCGGTAGGAGAGCTGGTGATCCGCGGCTCCACCGTGATGAAGGGCTATTGGGGCAACCTGGCCAAGACGGCGGAAAAGCTGCGCCCCGGCCTCTTTCCCGGCGAACAGGTTCTGTATACCGGCGACACCTGCCGGATCGACGCCGACGGGTTCCTGTATTTCATCAGCCGGTCGGATGACATTCTGAAGGTCGCGGGTGAAAAGGTCGCGCCGAGCGAGATCGACAGCACCCTGATCGCCCATCCCGAGGTGAGCGAGGTCTGTTCCTTCGGCATCGACCACCCGGTTTATGGCCAGCAATGTATCGCCGCCGTGGTGCTCAAAGCCTCGGACGATCCGCTGTCGGAACGGGCGCTGCGCGACTGGTGCGCGACGCGGCTGGAACCCCATGCCGTGCCCGCGCGGGTCTGGATCGTGCCCGCCATCCCGCGCAACGGCAACAACAAGATCGACCGGCCACTGCTGCGCGCCAGCTATCCGCCGGATGCCCCCGCCCGCGCCGCAAGGCCCGGCCCCGCCCCTGCCCCCACCCAGCCGATTGCCCCCCATATCTGACCCGGAGAGCCGAAATGCAGACCATTCAACAGACCATCGTGACCGCGCTTGTCGATCTGCTGGACATGCCCGACGGCAGCCAGATCGGGCCGGACACCCGGCTTCAGGAAGAACTGGGCATCGACAGCGGGCTGCTGCTGGAGCTGTTCATGCTGGTCGAGGAACGCCTGCCACAGGCGATGATCGACCCCGCCGTGCTGCGCCCCGAACAGTTCAGCACCGTGGCGAGCTTTGCCGCGCTGATCGAACAGAGCCTGACCGCCGAGCCGGTCGCATGACGGCGCCGTGCCCCGCCACGATGGCCGAGGGATCGGCCTGCCATGACCGGCTCTGGTCGATCTTCGCGCGGTTTCAGGGGGATGCGGCCCCCGCCTTTCACCATCCCGCAGCCAGCCTCAGCTATGCCGACCTGCATCGCGCAGTGCTGGCGCTGCTGCCGGTGCTGGCGGCTTTGCCCGGCCAGGGGGGGCCGCGCCGCCCGATCCTGATCTGGGGGCACAAGGACATCCGCTATCCGGTGGCCTATTGGGCCTGCCTGCTGGCCGGTCATGCGCTGGTGCCGGTAGAGCCGGAAACCCCGCCCGAGCGGATCCGCCAGATCATCGCCGCCTGCGACCCCTGCGCCCTCCTGATCGCGGATGCGGCGGGGGCCGGGCTGGACGGGTTTGCAGTGCCGGGGCGGCTTGCCGTGCTTTCGCTGCCCGCGCCCGAGGCCGCGCCCGCCGATCCGCACCTGCCCCGCAACGGGGCGGTTGCGCCGGGGGACATCGCTTATATCATGTTCTCCTCCGGCACGCTGGGTCTGCCCAAGGGGATTCAGGTCACCTATGCCAATCTGGTGGATTTCATCGACTGGCTGGACCCGCTGTTCGCCGCCACGCCGCCGACCGGGGCGGTAACCGGCATCATCCGCCATTGTTTTGACGTGTCGCTGTTTGAACTCTGGACGGCCTGGACCCGCAAGCTGCCGATCACGGCGCTGGATCATGCGACGGTGGCGGATTCCACCGGCTACATCACCCGACTGCGCGCCGACCGGGCGAGCCTCTGGGTCTCTACCCCGTCGCTGGTGCGGTTGTTCCTGCGCAACCGCCGCTTTTGCCGCGATGGGCTGCCGGATCTGACCACCTTCCTGTTCTGCGGCGAGCCGCTGACCAAACCGATCCTGCGCGATCTGTTCCAACGGTTCGGCCCCTGCCGGATCATCAATACCTATGGCCCGACGGAATGCACCGTCGCGGTGACCGCCACCGACATCACGCCGCAGCATCTGGAGGCGGCAGACGAGGTGCCGATCGGCCGTGCCCGGCCCGGCACGCAGCTGTCGCTGGCCCCGGATACCGCCCCCGGCCAGCCCGGAGAGTTGTGGATCGGCGGGGCCAGCGTGGGCGCAGGCTATCTGGGCCTGCCCGACAAGCAGGCGCAGGCCTTTCCGCGCCCCGGCCTGTACCGCAGCGGCGATCTGGTGCGCGCCGGGGCCGATGGCCAGTGGCATTTTCTGGGCCGCATCGACCGCGAGGTGAAGATTCAGGGCCTGCGCATCGACCTGAACGAGATCGAAGCCCATCTGCGCCAGCAACCGGGCGTCGATGATGCGGTGGTGGAACCGCATGTCATCCATGGCGAGGCCCGCGCGCTGCAAACCTTTGTGCTGGGCGTGCAGAGCGAGGCCGATCTGGCCGCGCTGGCCGCCACGCTGGCGCGTGAGCTGCCGCCGCATCTGGTGCCACGCTTCTGGTATGGCGGCTTTTCCGAACAGCTCAACCTCAATTCCAAACTGGACCGCAAGCAGCTGGCTGCGGCGGCCCTGACCGCCCGTCTGCGCCATGTCCACACATCCCCCGGCGCCGCGCGCCCAACCGAAAGCCTGAAGGAAGGTGCCCTGTGACCCTGCATTCCCCGCCCGTGCTCCCCCAGCCCATGTTCAACGCCAATTCCACCCTGTTCCAGAATATCGGCCTGCTGAAAGTGGCCGAAACCGCAACGCGGGCGCATGGCGACAAGGTGGTGATCCGCGTCAGCGACACGCGCGATCTGTATCTTCTGTCCGGCTCTGACAGCGTGAATTACTGGCGCGGCAACCAGCCGCAGTTCCAGACCGATCTGGGCGATATTGCCAGCAATGCCAAGATCACCCGGCTTTTGCTGGGGCAGGAGCTGACCGAAACCCGCTGGGCCGAGGTCTGGAATGTGACGGTGGCGCGTCTCACCTCGGTCACGCGGCAGTTCGACCGCTGGCTGGACCGGGCGCTGGCGCAGGCCAGCGCCGCGCTGGTGGAGGATCTGCCGACCGATGGCCGCGCCGTCGATCTGCGTGACATCTGCCGCGACTGGTCGATCCGCGCGGTCTGTCCGGCGGTGTTCGGCACCTCGCTTGACACTGACGAGATCGCGCAGGGCATCAGCGATGTGGAGGCCTTCTATTTCGTGATGAGCACCCGCGATTCCGCCGAAACCGCCGATCACAGCCGCCTGCCGGAATATCTGGCGGCGCGCGGCTTTCTGGACCGGATCATGACGGTGGCGCTGCACAACAGCCAGCCCGAGGACGAGACGCTGATTGCCCAGATCAACGCCGTGATCCCCGGCGATGTGCCGCTGGCCGACCGGCTGAACCTGCTGCGCCCGACGGTCGGGCGGATGATCACCGAAAAGCTGAACATCGGCGGGCTGAGCCTGTTGTGGACGCTGTCGCATCTGGCCCGCGACCCGGCGCTGGTGGCCGATATTCAGGACGAATTGCGCGGCAAGGACATCTACGCCCTGGCCGATGACGACACGCCGATCACCTTTTCCACCGTGCGCGAGGGGCTGCGG